>NZ_JAVRCB010000010.1:128870-191532 GCF_034530955.1 Nostoc sp. DedQUE05
CGATTGTCAGTGGCGGTGGTGACGGCAGAGTGCGGTTGTGGAATTTCCAAGGTCTACCCTTGGCTGAACCCTTCCGTGGTCATCAGGGTGAAGTCAATTCTGTTGCTATTAGCCCGGATGGGCAGACGATTGTCAGTGGCGGTGAAGACGGCACAGTGCGGTTGTGGAATTTCCAAGGTCTGCCCTTAGCTGAACCTTTGCGCGATCATTGGGGTAGGGTCAATTCCGTCGCCATTAGCCCGGATGGGCAGACGATTGTCAGTGGCGGTGAAGACGGCACAGTGCGGTTGTGGAATTTCCAAGGTCTGCACTTGGCTGAAACCTTCGGTGGTCATCAGGGTAGGGTCAATTCTGTCGCCATTAGCCAGGATGGGCAGACGATTGTCAGTGGCGGTGAAGACGGCACAGTGCGGTTGTGGAATTTCCAAGGTCTGCACTTGGCTGAAACCTTCGGTGGTCATCAGGGTAGGGTCAATTCTGTCGCCATTAGCCAGGATGGGCAGACGATTGTCAGTGGCGGTGAAGACGGCACAGTGCGGTTGTGGAATTTCCAAGGTCTGCCCTTAGCTGAACCTTTGCGCCGTCATTGGGGTAGGGTCAATTCCGTCGCCATTAGCCCGGATGGGCAGATGATTGTCAGTGGCGGTGAAGACGGCACAGTGCGGTTGTGGAACATACAAGGTCTGCCCTTGGCTAAACCTTGGACTGGTAATCAGGATAAGGTGTATTCTGTCGCCATCAGTACCGATGGGCAGACAATTGTCAGTGGCGGTAGTGACGGCACGGTACGGTTGTGGAACCTGCAAGGTTTGTCCTTAGCCGAACCTTTGCTTGGTCATGAGCGTGAAGTTTATTCTGTCGCCATCAGTATCGATGGGCAGACGATTGTCAGTGGTGGTCGTGACCGCACGGTGCGGTTGTGGCCGGGTGGTTGGCGTGCATGGTTGCAAGTCTGTTGCGACAGGTTACGTTACCATCCCATCTTCACCAATCCGCAAACAGAGGAAGCAAAAGCTGCTTGCGAAGTCTGCCAAAAATATGTTTGGAGTAAAGTAAGCGGTTAAAAACACGGCATTGCCGTGCCTCTAAGAAGGTCTATACTCGATTCAATTGCAAACGGCTATCAAAGCAGTAAGCGTCGGTTTGCGCTGACAGGAACTTGCTGCTTACCTGCAACCACAAATACACGAACACGCGATCGCCTTCCTGGATTTGCAATATATCTATGCAATAGAAGGGATTGTAGAGGAGAAGAGGTAGTGGAAAATCTCATACAAATACACGCTATTGAATAAATAGAAAAAGCGCTAGAAGAGATTCGGATAGAAGTTTTGAATTTTCTATAGTTTCTCAAATCTAAAGAATACAAAGATGATATTACTTTAATTCTTAATAGTGAATTTACTATCCTTAAATAATATAATACTTCACAAGCAACCTGCATCAATCTGCGTAATTTAGGTTAAATGATATGTAGTACTAACATATGTGTACTAAAAGCTTTGCAGAGTAAGAACATGGCTCAAATACTATGCCTTTTACACAAAAGTTTGAGGAATACCCTTATCAGTTGCATGACCTTGAGCTTACTGTTATTGATGTCTACAGCAGTCTTAGCTGACAAGAAAAACAATGATTCTGACGACCCTCCACCGCAGACTAGAGGAACTTCAGGCGGTTCTAGGGGATGCGAGACTCAAACAGAAGCATCGTTAAATAGTATTCCAGATATCATCTTGCTTGCGCCTAATCAAAGTTACGGCCAAAGTTTGGTCAATAATCCTACATTCGCTTGGTATGTGAAAGATACTAGTTCTTTGCAAATGGAGTTCCGCCTTTATGAGTATGACAAAACTAATAAACAATCTAGACTGGTAAAAGAGATTAAAGATGAAACTTTTAAAAGTTCTCCAGGAATTATGGTTTTATCTATGCCTAGTTTAGAATTGTCAGTTGGTCGGAGATACCTTTGGCAAGTCGAATTGGTCTGCGATGCTAATCGTCCTTCTGGGAATCCATTTGCGATCGCGGCGATGAAAGTAGTTTCAACTCCACCGGATTTGATAAAGCAGATATCCCAGATCAATGATGTTTTAATCAAAGCAAATCTGTATAACCAAGCTGATTTGTGGTACGATACTTTAAATATTGCCTTAATTTCAAAGGATGAGCCGACTCTTAGAAAATTAAGAAAGTCTCTTCTAGAACAGGTAGCAAATGAAACAAAACCAGAATTAAGAGAACAAACTAACGCAGCACTGACAAATAGTAAAATCTATCAATTGCAACGTTAGTAAGGACGAAATTTTCATAGATACAGATATAGCGATCAAAGCCAGTTACCAATGAGAATGAATGGTGCCCAATATCCGGGGTGACTTTCAAGTTGCTGGTGATGCGTTTGCAACCAAGATATTTGAGCCGCCTGTAAGGCTTTGGCTTTACTCATTCCGCTATGCCAGTTTTGATAAAATTTTGCTATCAATTGTGCTGTTGCTGCATCATCAACTTTCCAAAGAGTTGCTATGGCGCTTTTAGATCCAGCTTGTATTGCAATACCGGCTAGTCCTAAAGTTTGGCGATCGCTACCTACTGCTGTTTCACAGGCTGTCAAAGTTAATAACTCAATCGGTTGATTTTGAGTGCGAGTATTGTTAATCAGTTCATAAAGGTCATTTAATGTCAGTTTTTCATTGTAAGTTTTGGTTGTAAGTGATTTTTTAGTATTTGCTGCAACTTTTTTTCCAGTTACTAAAAACGTTTCTTTATCATCAATACCAAACTTGCCATGAGTTGCCAAATGAATTATTGGATAAGTATTTTCTTTTAACTCTTTTTGCAAGCGCTCAAGTGTAAAGTCTTGATCTAGTAGTCCCTTGCTTTTTGGTAAACTCGTTGTAATCGTTTTCAGTTCAGATTCTACTTGTGTAAGCGGCTCAAAAAATTTGTAACCTGCATCTGTTTCGACAGTAGCTGGTTGTGTCAAGCCAAAAGCTAATACCTTTAATTTTTTTGGGTTCGATTCTTGAGGATTTGTCAGAGTCAATGCTGGAGCAAAGGCGATCGCATACTTTTCAATCAAGAATTGTTTACCATCAAACAGTGCAGCTATCGGGATACTCCGAAGAATTCCGTCTTGAATAAGTACTAAAGTTTCAATTTTATTTTTTTCTAAATCGCTAAGAAAAGGACGAATAAACCAGTCATATACTTGTTGCGCTCTGGCTTGATAAGTGTTTTCCAAGTCCGAGCGTTTTTCTAATTTGATTCGTAGATCATTGATAATCTCTCTAACGTCTTGACTTTTAACAGGTATCCAAGAAACTTTTGACTTAATTTTTTGCTCACCATCAGCTAAGGTGAGAATGATTGCAAGGCGTTCTTTTAAAAGAATCGAACTCAAGACGGCAGTGTTTTTCCCCACGAGTGCTACTGGTTTCTGAATCAGTGCTAAATCACAATTATTTCCTAAATAGTTTTGTAGTTCTGCTAACCTCAACTCATCTACTATTGGAAGTAGCGACTCCAAATTCTGTTGAATATCTGATGCTTGAACAAGATGATTGGTTTGCTCTAGACGTAACTCTAGCAACTCGCGGTAAACTGGTTCAACGTTATCTCGAAAGTCAAACTGTAAATCTCGCTGTTGCAGTATTAAATCACTACGGATACTTTTGAGGCTGTCAATAGATTTTTCATAAAAATTAATTGCTTCTTTGACTCGATCTGTGGCTCTAGATAAGCGTCCCAGTTGCCATGTCCATAAGTAAAGGTTCTCATCAGCAACAGTGCCAATCAGTGCTTGTTGAGTCAAATTTATAGCTTGTTGATAGTCCTGGCGACATTCATAAGTGTGTCCTAATCGACCTTTAGCAAAGGATTCTCCCTCTCGATCCTGAATTTTTTGCGTGATTGCCACAGCTTTGTTGAGTAGTTCAAAAGACTTAGGCAACGACTCTGACGTCAAGCATTGAGTTGCTAGATCAGTACTGACTGACTCGCTGTTTTGGTTAACGAGTAGTAAAAGATTAGCAAGTTGAATCGCCGTGTATGCTTGATCGCGGGAGTTGGGTAATTGTTCCAATACGACCAGTGCTTGCTGTAGTGTATTGTTAACTATGGCTTTATCCTGAAGATGTTGGCGGTGATAAAGCCTAACTAGACCTAGTAGCGATCGCAGTTCATTCACTCTGTCGTTTTGGCTACGAGCTAAATTTAGGCTTTGTTCAAAATACTGTACAGCTTGCTGCTCATGACCAATAGTGTCTTGCTGAAACTTTTGGGCAGCTTCCTTATCGGCTACCTCACGGGCAAATTCGGCACGACGCTCATTGCCCTTAGCCAAACTAGCGTAGGTATTTGCTAAACCATTCAAGGTAGACGCTAGATAAATTTGATTATTTATGCGCTTGGCGATTTCATTACTACGTTCAAAATCTTGAATAGCTTGCTCATACTCGCCTTGGAGACGATGAGCATTTCCTAAACTACCCCAAGCAGCTACTTCGCCTAGTTCATCTGAGTGGTTACGAGCAATTTCTACTGCACTATCTTGACTACAAGCTGGATTACTTTGCTTTTGACCGCATAAAATAGTAGCTGCACGTCGGTGCTGTCCCAAGCTACTGTAGAGTTGAGCCTCTTCTGTTAGCATCCGTCCTACCTTGAGCGGCTCGTTTGTCTGACGATAATAGTCAATAACTTGCTGTAATTGAGCGATCGCTTCAGATATTTGACCTACTTGTTGATATGCTCTGGCTAGGTATGTTCTAATACTTATTTTTTCAGCATAATTACTGTTTTCCTCTTGATTAGAGGAGAGAGCTTTTTGCCAAGACTGGATCGCTCCTTGAATATCGCCACCTTGATATAGCTCAAGTCCTTGTTGCACTGGTTGCTTTAAAGCCGACGATTTCGCTGTTGCTATCTCTGCGATTCCCTTATTCCCAATTGTTAGGGAAGGATGCGCCAACCACAAGCATAAGGTTAGCGTTGTCAGAAAGAGAACTGCCCAAACGTGACGAATACGGTATGGCAAGCGTTGCATAATGTCACAAAGGGATACTTTAACAAGTGAATTTTGTTAGTTCATCAGCGATCGCTCTAAGCAATGCACAGCCTTGGTGTTGCGATCTCGCAAAGCATAGCGCCCCAATTGGCGATCGCATAACTAAGTCTAGTATTTCATAAATCCGTTAGAAGTTATGCACTGTACAAATAGATAGTAGTATGGATTGTCGCTGTTTATAGAGTTAAGAAGTTTTTCCTCGCTCCGATTTTTCCAGTTGAAAGCGTAGTTTCCAAAGTTGGAAATGCAGTTTTTGCTATAGGTTGCAAACCCAATAACAGTTTTTTCCCAACAGCATTTCAACTTCCAATGGAAGACGATGCTTTTAATACTTATTAAATTGATACTTTTAGTACTTTTTTTACTAAAACTTTCCAATTATCTAAATACAAAAATTTTTGCCACAAACTACTTGCTATAGGCCAAGTCAGCTCGCAGATAGTGCCTTGTGGAGAGTGAGGAAATCGTCGAAACTTGCCTCTCAATTGCCGCGCTAAATCTTGAGCTTGACCTGTTCCTTGTCCGCTACGTTGATAGTTTTTAGATATATTTGCAAATCCATTATCAATTATTTGCAGACAATACTCTTTCGACGATCGCGTACAAACAACATCAAGACGAGTAGCTCCTTGGGAATGTTTGCCGACATTACATAAAGCTTCTTGCAAAAAAAGGTATAAACCTCGCTTTTGATTTGCATTTAAGTTGCATTCTTCTAATGGTTCAAAATTAGGAGGTATAAAACTTTGGATTGTCATAAATCCTTGAAAGTTTCTTCTTAAGGTAATATCGTAGACATAATAAAGCATCTCAGAAATTGGGGTTTGCAAATCGAGTACTTCATTTCCCTCTAAATAAACACTATCACTGCGAGTAAGCATTTCTTGACTGAGATATTCAGGAATAGTCCGTAACTCTCGATTTAGTTGTTCAAGTTGCGATCGCAATTTTTCAGGTTCTATATCTTCCTCACCAAGACTTCTCAATATCACAGCTAGGGATTGCAGAGGTCCATTATGGATTGCTTCAAAAGAGCGCTTAAGAGTTAAACTGCGCTGTTCGAGTAGCGCTCTTAAATCTCGGTCAAAAAAAAAGGTTGTCAGTCCTGCACTGGTAAAAGCTAACAAGGTTGGTACTAAAGGAATCCACCAACCTAGAATCAGTCCAACATAACAAATTCCGACGATTTCGATACTACTTATACCAAGGCTCAACAATGTTTTTGCCGGAGATTGCAGGATTAAACCGAGAATTATGCCGAGTAAACCCCAAGTTAAAATCCATAAATACTCCCAAATTTCTGACCATACTTTTAACAGTGGTCGTCTGTCTAAAACATGACTAATAATTTCACTTGTGGCATGAGCATGAAATTCTACACCATAAATCCATTGGTATTGATCGGAAGACTCGTCAACTCCTAAACCCGTGGTATAGAGTGTATTTTTAACTGCCGAGATGGTAAATCTATCTTTAACACTAGCAGCAGTCATGCCAATAATCACGATGCGATCGCGAATCCAATTAGGATCAATTTTATTATTAAGGACATCCCTTAAAGATATAGTGCGAAAAGGTTGAGGATGAGAGCGAAAGTTCATTAGCATTTGAAAGCCATTGGCATCAGTTCCCACATATCCGCCAGAATTGGGGAGAAAGCGGACTAACTGACTTGAACCGAACTTGATGGGGTCTTTAGAGCGACTCCCATGAGCAAATTCTATTCCTTGCTCGTGCAAATAAAATTGTGCTAAACGCAGAGGTAGGGAGTATTTCAGTTCTCCAGTATAAGTTTTACTTGCGATTAAGCTACGTCGCAGCTTTCCATCCGGGTCTACTATTGTATCTGCAAAGCCGACTCGTTCGGGAGGTAACTCAGGCGGTGGTTTAACATTAAAAGATTGCTTTCGATTTAATGCTACTTCAACTCCAATAAGATTTGGATTCTCTCTCCAGACAGGTGCAAGCTCGGCGTCAGCCGAACTACTTTTATCTCTAAAAAGGTCAAGACCGATGACTCTGGGTTTATGGGTATGTAAAATTCTCAACATTTGGGCAATTTCCTGATCTGGTATGGGAAATCTACCTACATAATTGATATCATCTTCATCAATACCTACAATTACCACTCGCGAATCAACGGCTTCATTAGGCCGTAGGCGTAGCAATTGATCGAAAGCCAGCCACTCTTGCGATTGCAATAATCCTGTTGAGCGAACAAGGATAATTAATCCTATTACCGAGAGTCCTGGCAGCACTACTTCTCGCCAGGGTTTCAGTTGTTTGTGAACTTTTTTCCATAAATTGCTTTTAGTTGAAAGTGCGAATTTCATCAGTTGATCAATCCGATTTTTCTAGCTGCGATCTCAATTTGAATTCTCAATTCTTTACCAGGTTCGTCATAGACACCCAAACTATCTTGTAGTCTAATCCAGTAGTTGCGGACAGTGCGATCGCTCAAGTTCATTTTTTGGGCGATCGCTTTATCTGTTAATCCTTCTTCATATTTCAGCGTCAATACCTCAATCCATTTTCGGTCAAATTCTGGGCGCGATCGCAATTCTGAAGATAAATAAATAGAGCCGCGCAATGCCAAGTCAACTAACTTTAACATTTCGCGAAATGGCAAAGATTTATCCATCGCGGCAAAGCCACCTTCATAAGTATTAATTATCGGTTTGAGACGTACCAATGGTTTGACATTGGTACTCAGCACCACTAAAGTAGGGGCGAGAGGGCTTGACATCAAAGTTTTGAGCAGTTGCATCCCAATTTCAATCTGAGCTTGGGATTGAGGCTTTTCTGGCAGACATAAATCAACAATTACTAAGTCTGGGTGGTGAAGTTCAAATTGCTGATATGCAGTCTGAGCATCTTGAGCTGCAAGGATTTCTGCTTCTGGGTATTTCTCTTTGAGTGCTGGAATTGTACCTTGAAGAATTGCTTCATGGTCGTCAACAACTAAAAATTTTTGCAAAGTTTGCTTTGGTTCTCTGCTCATAACTGGTTTACTTTTTAATATATTTATTATTGATTTAACTTACTAAAACTATAGGATAACTAGAAATTAACTTGTCACTTAAATGAAACTTATCGCTCAATACTAGGATACAAATAATTGCCTATTTGCGTGTTGCAGTTTCAGGAATTTAGTTTTCCAAAATTGGAAAATCAGCACCTTAGTTAAGGAATATAACAACTTGTTAAACTTGATGACGTAGTATCACTACTAGTTATGAGGAGTTGAGAAGTCTTGTGAAAGCTAAATTAAGGTGTTATCAAAGCTGGGAATTACTACTATTTGGTTCTGGGGTGATAACTATAACGGGATGCTGTGCGACGATCGCCACTTTTACTTTTATAATAACTAATCCGGTTCACGCCCAAATTATTCCCGATAATACACTTCCAGTAAATTCCAGTGTTGCACCAGGATGCACAGCTTGCGCGATTGAAGGTGGAACGGTTCGAGGTTCCAACCTGTTCCACAGTTTTAGCGAGTTTTCTATACCTAGAGGTGGAAAGGCATTTTTTAACAATGACGCCACCTTGATTCAGAACATTTTCACTCGTGTTACAGGTAACTCAGCCTCGAATATTGATGGGATGATTCGGGCAAATGGCACTGCAAATTTATTTTTAATCAATCCCAATGGAATTATCTTTAACCCCAATGCCTCTCTTAATATTGGCGGTTCTTTTATTGCAAGTACAGCTAATAGTTTTAATTTTAGTGATGGTATTAAATTCAGTGCTGTAAATTCTCAAACTCCACCTTTGCTGACTATCAATGTACCTATTGGTTTACAATTTGGGACGAATCCAGGAAATATTCAGCTACAAGGTTCTAATTTAGAAGTTAATCCTGGTCAGACCTTAGCACTTGTAGGCGGTAATGTACAGCTTAATGGTGGTCAACTCCTAGCTTTGGATGGAAATGTAGAGTTGGGAGGTATGGCAGACACTGGTACAGTTGATTTGAATATTAATGGCTCAGACTTCGGTTTCAGTTTTCCTAATGACGTTGAACGAGCTGATGTATCTCTGGGCAATGGCACTAATGTTAATGTCCTCGCTGGTGGTGGGGGTAGTATTGCGATCAATGCCCGTTCCTTGGATATGACTGGAGAAAGTACAAAGGTACAGTCAGGGATACTATCAGGGTTGAGTTCTGTTGACTTACAGGCGGGAGGTATTGAAATTAATGCAACAGAGGCAATAAATCTGAATGGAAGTAGTATCTCTAATACGGTGCAATCAACAGCTGTAGGTAACAGTGGTGACATCAATATAACCACCGGATCGCTTTATGCGACAAATGGCGGTCTACTAAATACCGAAACCTCTGGACAGGGGAAGGCTGGCAGTATAAACATAGTTGCCCGTGACACCGTTTCCTTTGATACCAGTTATGCATCCAGTGCTGTACGACGAACTGGCGAGGGCAAAGGTGGCAACATCAACATTACAACTGGGTCACTCTCTGTTACGAATGGTGGTGAGTTGGTTGCTACCAACTATGGTGGAAAGGGGGATGCAGGTAAGGTAGATATCGTTGCCCGCGATACCGTTACCTTTGATGGGATAGGTAGCAATAGATTTCCGAGTGGAGCATTCAGTAATGTGTTGCCAAACGGGGTGGGCAACGGTGTCGAGATCAAGATTACCACTGGGTCACTTTATCTAAAAAATGGCGCTGTATTGAATGCCAGAGTCGATGGGAAAGGAGATGCAGGCAGTGTGAATATATTTGCCCGCGATACAGTTTCCTTGGATGGCAATGGCACAAATGTCAGCTCGGTACTCAGCGGAGTGCGGAGAGGATCTGAAGGTCAAGGAGGCAACATCAAGATTACCACTGGGTCACTTTATCTAAAAAATGGCGCTGTATTGAATGCCAGAGTCGATGGGAAAGGAGATGCAGGCAGTGTGAATATATTTGCCCGCGATACAGTTTCCTTGGATGGCAATGGCACAAATGTCACTTGGATACTCAGCGGAGTAGGGGAAAGAGCCGAAGGTCAGGGAGGCAACATCAATATTACAACTGGGTCACTCTCTGTTATAAATGGTGGTGAGTTGGTTGCTACCAACTATGGCGGAAAGGGGAATGCGGGTAGTGTGAATATTACTGCTGGGCATACCGTTACCTTTGATGGGACAGATAGCAATGGATTTCCGAGTGGAGCATTCAGCAATGTGTTCCCAAACGGGGTGGGCAAGGGTGCCGACATCAACATCAAAACTGGGTCACTCGATCTGAAAAATGGCGCTGTATTGAATGCCAGAACCGCAGGGGAAGGAAATGCAGGCAATGTGAATATATTTGCTCAAGATAGAGTCTCGTTGGAAGGAGCGGGCAACAGTGGAATACTCAGTACTGTGGAATTGACAGGCGTAGGCAAGGGAGGCGATATTAACATTACAACCGGGAGGCTGTCTTTGAGGGATAAAGCCCAAGTAACGGTGAGCAGTAAAGGGTCAGGAATTGCAGGCTCATTAATAGTTGAAGCTAACTCTATCGATCTTGACAACAAAGCAACAATCAGTGCTGACACAAATGGAGGACAAGGAAATATTAATTTGCGATCGCGCGACTTATTACTTCTACGCCGAGGTAGTACCATTACTACCAACGCTACTGGTAATGCCACTGGTGGCAATATTACGATTGATACTAACAATCTAGTCGCGGTTCCAAAAGAAAATAGTGATATCAGCGCCAATGCTGAGAATAGTTTTGGTGGTCAAGTAATTGTCAATGCTTCTGGCATCTTTGGCACACAGTTTCGTCTACAAGCCACGCCATTAAGTGACATTACAGCTAATTCTGCCCGTGGTTCTGAATTTAATGGCGTAGTGCAACTCAACACACCTGATGTTAACCCTAGTCATGGCTTAACTGCTTTGCCCACAAACATCATAGATACTTCACAGTTGATTGCCAATAGTTGCATTGGACGGAGTAAACGGCCAGAAGGGAAATTCGTTATCACAGGGAACGGAGGTTTGCCAGTGATGCCAGATGACCCTTCAATTGCACCCTATCAGACTTATCAGATACCGACTGTCCAGAGCGCAAGTATCTCAACGCCACAAGAAAACGCTCTCGCCCCCGAAAACCCTACTACTAGCAACAAACCTTACCATTCCGTTAAATTTGCGCCACTGATTGAAGCTCAGGGATGGGTCTACGGAGCTAATGGTGAGGTGATTCTCACTGCCTCTGCACCCACTGTCCCTCCTCACAGTTTTTGGTCACAACTGCCTACTTGTTCGGGTTCCTAAGAAGTTTTAATTATCTATCAGAAATTGACTTTCCAAAATTGGAAAGTCAATTTCCTAACTTGACGATGTGCGTCTAATCAAATTTACCTATTGTAAAGGAGTGCAGTGAAGGCGAACACCCAAAACGCTAGTGCTGCATACACTCAACTTACTAACCTCCCTTAATTAACTAAGGAGAAAAACAATGTCTAACATCAACAACCAAACCCAAGACCTTTATAGCATCGAATTGGTGCAAGACCTCGATCACGAAGCCGCTGCTACTGTTAGTGGTGGTACCTTATACATTTCAAAGGGATATAATGGTACAGGAGGTCAGATAGGTCTTAACAAAGGATATACCGATTTAGGCTCCTATAAGAATACAGTGTCCTGGTACAAGGTAACGGGTTACAAGGGTTGGTATGCCTACACTGGTAAGAATTACACAGGTAAATACTACTATCTAAAACCAGGCTCACAAGGTAACTTAGGCGGTAACGCTAACAACAACATCGAGTCTGTACTACCTGCATAATCAGCTCGGTTCTATTTCATACCGCAGACTAGAACCTTGAAAAAGCTAAAACAGAAAAGAATGCTCTCACCTTCGCTTTTAGCTGAGTAACATCCTTTTCTCGCAGTTTGTAGGAGCGAGGTCGTTTTCGCTCCTACTTTTTCATTTAAACAAAGATAACACAAATAACGTAAATGGTAATACCCATAGCAAGCTTTGAGCGTAAGAGTACGCGAACGGCATGAAAATCAAGTCGCAAACGGCTTAACCAAGTAATTCCCGAATTTTTTATGAAATACCAGGTTGTTCTCCAAAACAGTGAAGAAGATTGTGGCGCTGCAAGTCTAGCAACTGTTGCCAAACATTACGGACGCACTTTAAGTCTGAGCCGGGTACGAGAAGCGGTAGGCACGGGGTCGCAAGGTACTACCCTGCTTGGTTTGAATCGGGGTGCAGAAGCTTTGGGATTCAATGTTCGCCAAGTCAAAGCTTCTCCTCAACTGATCGACAGTTTAGATAAAGCTCCAATGCCCGCAATTATACATTGGAAAGGCTACCACTGGGTAGTTTTATACGGTAAAAAGGGGAAAAAATATGTAATTTCCGATCCGGGATTTGGTATCCGTTACCTCAGCCGTAAGGAATTAGTCGAGGGTTGGAGTAATGGAATTATGCTGCTGTTGGTGCCAGACGACACCCGTTTCTCTGAGCAACCAGATGACAAAATGACTGGCTTTGGACGCTATCTGGTGCGTGTTTGGCCCTATCGCTTCCTTCTGGGTCAGGCGATCGCCATCAATATTGTCATTGGACTTTTGTCTCTCGCCTATCCCTTGATGATGCAACTCCTCACCGATGATGTGCTAGTGCGGGGAGATACTCAATTACTAACTACTGTGGCAATTGGGGTAATTGCCATAAACTTGTTTAAAAGTGCAATTGGTTTGGTACAGTCTCACCTCATCGGTCACTTCGGGCAGCGCTTACAGTTAGGACTGCTACTGGATTACGGTCGAAAACTTTTACACTTGCCCTTATCTTACTTTGAAGGACATCGGAGTGGGGAAGTCGTCAGCCGAATTGCCGATATTCATGCGATCAATGAGTTAGTTTCGCAGATTGTCCTTGGTTTACCTAGCCAATTTTTTATTGCTATAGTTTCGTTGGGCTTTATGCTCTTTTTGAGTTGGCAACTAACTCTGGCTTCCGTATTGGCATTTGTCATTGTCACCTTAGTTAACCTGCTTTTCCTACCCGCCTTACGTCAGAAAACCCGTAAGCTGATTGTTTTAGGCACTGAAAATCAAGGCTTTTTAGTGGAAACCTTTCGCGGCGTTCAAGTACTCAAAACAACACAAGCAACCCCGCAAGCTTGGCAAGAGTATCAAACCAACTATGGTCGCCTTGCTAACTTGGGCTGGAGTACGATGAAACTGGAACTCTACAGCAGTACATTCACTAATGTTCTTTCAACTATAACTAATATAGGTTTACTCTGGTTAGGCAGCTATTTAGTAATAAATCAAACATTATCCATCGGTCAACTGCTAGCTTTTAATGGCATGAGTGGGAACTTTCTCGGTTTCCTCAGTTCAGTAATCGGGTTAGCTGATGAGTTTATTACTGCTCAAATTGTCATCCAACGAATGGCAGAAGTGATTGACGCTACCCCAGAAGACTCGAATGAACAGAAAAGGCCTTGGGCAGAAATATCCACTGATGCAAATATTATCTGCACTAAAGTTAACTTTCACCATGCTGGTAGAGTTGATCTGTTGCAAGATTTTTCGTTGACTATCCCTGGTGGTAAAGTTATTGCTTTAATTGGTAAATCTGGTTGTGGTAAAAGTACCCTAGCCAAACTGATGGCTGGTTTATATTCCCTCCAGTCAGGTAATATCCGTTATGGTCTTTATAACAGACAAGACTTATCTTTAGAATGTCTGCGACAGCAGGTAGTCTTAGTACCACAAGACCCACACTTTTGGAGTCGCTCAATCTTTGATAACTTCCACTTCAGCTATCCTGAAGTGACTTTTGAACAAATTGTCACAGCTTGCCAAATAGCAGGAGCTGATGAATTTATTAGCGAATTACCTGACAAATATCATACCGTTTTAGGAGAATTTGGAGCTAATCTTTCTGGTGGACAACGGCAGAGATTAGCGATCGCTAGAGCGATAATTACTAACCCACCTATACTGATTTTGGATGAATCCACCGGCGCTCTCGATCCGGTGAGTGAAGCTGAAGTACTAGATCAACTGCTTACCTATCGCCAAGGCAAAACCACAATTTTAATTAGTCACCGCCCCAAAGTCATTGAGCGAGCCGATTGGATTGTATTACTAGAGAAAGGACGTTTGCAAATTCAAGGTTCTCCAGAAGAATTGCGCCAAATTGCTGGCGAACACTTGGGTTTCCTAGACGATGTTCGATCGTCAACTCCAAGTTTACTGGTGAAATCTTCCAGTCCTACTAATGGCAAATACGCCGCCATTAGTTAATCCCATCTTCTTTCTTTGAGATTTTGGATTACTCCTCAATCATCCCCTCAAAAATCATCTCTTACTCAATTTATTATTATGGTTAGTCAATCTAATCCTGTCTTCGTTCCTGAAGCTGAAGAAAACGATTTTCTTCCACCACTTGGTAATTGGATTACTGTTGGCGGTATAGTTGCATTGGTTACTGTAACAATAGCAATTGCCGTTGCCTCTGTAACTAAATACAAAGTCACCGTTCAAGCACAGGCAAATTTGCGTCCGGCTGGTGAATTGCGGCTGGTTCAGGCTGCCACGGAAGGCCCAGTTGTGCGGATTTTTGTGAAAGAGAATCAGGTAGTTAAAACAGGAGATGCGATCGCTACTATTGACGACTCCCGTCTACAAACCAAAAAGAGCCAACTAGAAAGTAGCATTGGGCAAATAAAATTACAACTGGTTCAAATCAATGCTCAGATTCATGCTCTTAATAACCAGATTGTAGCCCAAACTGACAGCAGTAAGCGTGCGGTTGCGGCAGCTGAAGCTGAATTGAGCAGTCGCAAGCGGGATTATCAAGATAAGCAAATTACTACTGTTAGTGATGTCCAAGAAGCCGCAGCGAATGTCAGAGCAGCAACTGCCTCTTTAGGAGCAGCCCAGTCAAAACGAAACCGATATGAGAATGTAGCCAAAGTTGGGGCTTTGTCACAAGACCAATTTGAGGAAGCACAATTAGCTGTTCGCCAGCAAGAACAAGCACTCTCTGCTGCTAAAGCCAAGTTGCAAAGCTTACAAGCTGCCCTCAATCCCACTCAAGCACAAATTGCGATCGCTTCTCAACGCATTGCTCAAGAAAAAGCTACGGGGCAAGCTAACATTGCCACATTGAACAAAGAACGCAACGCCCTGATTCAACAACGAATTGAAATGCAGACAAAGTTCGAGTATGATGGCCGCGAACTTAAACAAGTAAATGTTGAACTTAAGGAGACAATCGTTTCTGCCACAGCAGACGGTGTGATCTCCAAGCTAAACCTACGTAACCCCGGTCAAACATTGCGCCCTGGAGAAGAAATCGCCCAAATTGTTCCTACTTCTGCCCCCTTGGTAATTAAAGCAGTGGTAGGAACTGAAGATAAAAACAAGCTCAAACCAGGACAAAATGTACAAATGCGAGTTTCGGCTTGTCCTTATCCAGATTACGGTACTCTCAAAGGCAAAGTTAAATCAATTTCTCCAGATGCATTTTTCCCACCAGCGAATAATGGTGCTGCTACAGGCGCTCCTACAATCGCAACTGCTCCCAAAGGTACTGCTGCTTTCTATGAGGTAACAATTGAACCTGAAGGTCTGTCTTTAGGTCGAAAAACTAGACAATGTTCCATTCAAATGGGAATGGAAGGCAGAGCCGATATTATTTCTAAAGAAGAAACTATACTGCAATTCTTTTTGAGAAAAGCAAGGCTAATTGTAGATGTTTGACACGAACTGCGATCGCAAATTGACCATAAGAAATAATAGAGCGTAGTTTACCGCACTTCGACTAGCTCAGTGACCACCGCAGGCATCGCAACAAACTATATCATCCATCTATCTGCTTTTTTAGGCAGGATTCAGGATTTTTATGCATACTTGTTATTTCTAACGGTACAAGACAAAGAACTAAAAATGGTGCAATTTAAAAGTAGTGTAAATATGGTCAATTATGGACGCTGCCAAACGCCTTGCTACTCTAAATCGCATTCGCAAACTTAGCCGTCTGATGGATACATCAATACGTATCCCTTTAACAGGTTTTCGCATTGGCATAGACCCAATCATTGGTCTAGTTCCAGGTGCTGGTGATTTAATCAGTACAGCGTTTTCAGCTTACATTATATTTTTAGCTACTCAGTTTGGCATCCCGCGTCAAGACTTAGCCAAAATGATTTTTAATGTAGGTTTGGAAACAGTCGTTGGTACTGTGCCTTTAGTGGGTGATTTGTTTGATGCTTTCTATAAGTCCAACATTCGGAATTTGGCAATTTTAGAGCAGCATTTGACAGTAGTTGAACCAGAACTAAAAAAAGTGTCTGATGAACTTTACTCTCAAAAATTCAGCCAAATTTAAGTAGGAAAAGAGCGTACTTTATGGCCATAGGCATCGCCATTGCACATTTACTATGTATTTTCTAGTACATTACTAGCCAGTTGTAGTGAAGCGATGACCGAGCGCTGTGGGTGGTCTGTTGAGTTCTTCTACAGCGTTGGGTCAACAACTGGCGATTTGCGTCTGTTCTGTTGATATCTCATTTAAACGGCAATTCAGAGACAAGTTATGCCAAATTGCCAGAACCTTTGAACGTGGTATCGTCACTTCAACTTTTTCTTGAAGTGGAAAGAATTGATGGGCGAACCTATCGGTTAAATTCAGCCTTGGTGTAATTCAAAATATTGTAGAGTATAGAATTGTCCTAAGTATTGCCCTACGCAACTCCCCCTATGACTACCGCACCCTTAAGCTGGGAAGAACTAGAAACCCTCACGGACTATCAAATAGATACCGTTAATGGTCCCACCAACGCTAGAGCTAGGTTGCGCTTGTTTGGTCAACCGGAATCTGATGTACGGGTAACGCTGTACCGCGATAACCACGCTTGGTGTCCTTACTGTCAAAAAGTTTGGTTATGGCTAGAGGAAAAACAGATCCCCTATCGCATCGAAAAAGTGACAATGTTCTGCTATGGGGAGAAAGAAAGTTGGTACAAACGTAAGGTACCATCAGGAATGCTCCCCGCGATCGAGCTAGATGGACGGATTATTAAGGAAAGCGATGACATTTTGATCGCTTTGGAAAAGGTATTTGCTCCATTGAACCAAGGGATGGAAGACCGCACGGTGCTTCCTTTACGTCAATTAGAACGACTTTTATTTAGAGCTTGGTGCGTTTGGCTGTGTTCTAGAGCAGGTTCGTCTCAACAAGAGCAACGCAACCGAGAACAATTTATCGCAGTGGTGGCTAGGGTAGAGTCGGCTCTGGGTAGCACCCCAAGCCCTTACTTTCTAGATAGCTTCGGCATCGTCGATGTTATTTTTACGCCATATCTCGAACGGATGAATGCGAGCCTTTACTACTACAAAGGCTATTCACTGCGGGAGGAAAACCCTCGTTTGAGCGCATGGTTTGCCGCAATGGAAAGCCGACCGACCTACTGCGGTACCCAGAGTGACTTTCACACCCACGCACATGATTTGCCGCCCCAGATGGGAGGTTGTTGGGAAAACGGCGAAAGCCAGATGCTTCTCAATAAAGCGCGGGTGGATAACGGCCCCTGGTTTGGACTACCAGATGTTACTTATCCAGAGCCGGAAAACTCCCGTATGGAAGCTCTTAAACGAACTATCGATCACCGCATCAATATTATCCGAGTCAACCCCTTAGATGATAAATTGTTCGATCGCGCGCTACGTTGTGCTTTAACACACATGATGACAGGGGAAGACTGCGTACCTCCATCGGGATCTGATGTTGCTCTCCGATATTTGCGCGATCGCATTAATGTACCACGAGATATGTCTATCTACGCAGCCAAGCGATTGAGGGAATCCCTGGAGAAAACCGCAGCCCTTGCGGGTGATGGGCAGCCAGCCCCCATTCCCATTAAGCATCGACGAGATCAAGACCCGTCTAACTTTGCCATCAAGTAGGATTTCAGATATTTATGTCTAACCGAGTGGCAGCAACCATGTAGCGAAAGATGTAGTCTAATAACTCAATATAATTACGAGCAGCTTCAAGAGAACAAGCCCAAACTGTCAAACCATGATCCCGAATTAGTAATGCGGATATTTGCGGTGGAGTGACGGCAAAGCGTTGTTCAATATCACCAGCAATCTGGGCAACTTGAAAATGATTAGCAAAAATTGGCATTATACAACAGGAATTTTCTTGCCAAACTCCCAAACCTTTGAGCATTTCTAGGGGTGGTAAAAGTAAACTATCACCTTCAACCAAACGAGAAACCAAATTGCTCTCAATAGAATGTATATGATAACAAGCAAGTGATTGTGGAAACAGGCGGTAAACTAATTGATGAATAGCTGTTTCAGCTGAAGGTATCATCTGGGTGGCTGATGCTTCTATTTTGCCATCTGGAGCAATCAGAACGAAATCGTTGAGTAATAACTCGCCCTTAGATTTACCACTAGCTGTAATCCAAAAACTACCATCAGCTAATCGAGCCGAGAGGTTGCCGGCAGTTCCTACCATCCAACCTTGTTGGTAAAAATACCGAGCAGTGGCAATTAGTTGCAAACGAGGATCTGGTAATGTTGGGTTTAACTCCATGATTTTGCTAAATAATCCCGGATTTGGAAAAAATCATTCCAAGGAATATAGGGTTTTTGGTGTTCATCTAAATATTCTGCTAAGGGAGAGCGTGCAAAGACAACAGAAGCTTGCAATCCCATATTTAAGTCGGTGATGGAGTCACCAATCGCGATTTTTTCATCGGCTGGGTACCGATCCATAACTTGTACCTTAGCGATCAGTTCCGTATCTCCTTCGTATTCAGAATTTACTTTTAAATAAGCACTGCTAATATCGACATCTACAGCATAAATTTTCTCTATTCTATGCACTATCCTATCCAAAACAACCTCTACCATTCCCCGTAGTCCCCCAGAAATTACTATTAATGAAACTCCCTGAAACTCCAGAAAATCCAACAATTCTATAAACCCAGGACGTATCAATTGAGGTTTAGTAAATTCCAGAATTTCTGGATAACTTGCAGATGGAATTGATTGCAGAATTTCCTTGACTCCCTCTCGCAGTGTCAGCCTTTTTGCATACATTTCAGGCAGTAGTTTTGCAGAAAGTACTGGTGCAAACTTTTTCAGAACCGCGACAAAAGTTTCGTCAACTGTAATAGTGCCATCAAAGTCACAAAAAACAATCCGCTTCATACTAATTCGTAATTCGTAATTCGTAATGTTTGATAATTTGGAATTGAGCGAAGAAAGATAAAAGGCAGAAAATATATTTTTGCCCTCTGCGGAACGGGTTTAAAACCCCTAAATTTATTTATGTCAATTACTTTCTGCCTTCTGCCTTCTCAACTCACTAGGGGTTGGCGGGTGCGAATTTCTCTACTTGTATATTGGGGTATCCAACCTTCTGTGGTGATGAAATAGCGTACTGCTTTCACTCGCTTTGCTGGGGTGAGATAAAACCAATGTTCGGTTCCGGCTGGAATGTTGATATATTCTTCTGGTTGTACTGTCAGTTCTACTTGACTACCATCAGAACGTACAAAGCCAAAAATCGCTTCTCCATCAATGATGTAGCGGACTTCATCATCTGCATGGGTATGAATTTGGTCAAACTTTGCCATTGACTCATCAAGGTTAGGAATCCCTTGATGAAGGACAACCAAATCACGAGATTTATAGCCGGCTGTCTGTTGTAGTTGCTCAAAGTAACTATCTATTGCTTTGAGTACTTGTTCTTTTTCATCTTCGTTGAGACTATCCTGTGCCAACAAATGTTGGAGTTTGGGGTTATCTCCTACCGTCTGACGATTAATTTGAATATTCAGGGGGGCTAATTCTTGAGCAATGTGAATTAAATCGGTGTAGAGAGTTCCATTTTCTAGTTTGAGAACTGCCATTTTTGACCTCCAGTAAAATAGTTAGAATAAGCCTTTTGAGGCATAAGGAACTTCCAACTAAAAAAATATCCTATCGCTGTGTAAGTAAAGCAGAAGGCTTGCTGTGAGTGACCCGTGCCGAGCAGTACTGAGGTAAGCCAACGGGAGCAGGGGAAGAAATGGTATTAGGTAATTTCTATTGTGAGCGCGGTGAAACTTCTGCATTCAACCAATTGACAAAACCCTGATTAACTGCTGTCGGAGACATTTCGGCGATGAAATTAGTATAAGTAATGTGCTCATGAATAAGTTTTTCGATTTCTAAAGCATAACCATCTTGAGTTTTGATAATTAAAACAACTTCTGGTTCTTCAGTAATTTCTCCTTGCCAACTATAAGCACAAGTAATCGGGAACCAATTGACACAAACTGCTAACTTACATTCTAGTAATGCCCGACCAATTTTACGCGCTTCATCTGTATTATTTAAAGTTACATAGTAGATTTTCATAAAAGTTTCCGACTTACAATTAGAGTGAGAAAACACGCCTTAATCCCTCTTGCTGGGCTACTGTTGCTTGCAAATGGGGTAAATGAGTATCTAGAGCTTCCACAGATGCCCACTTCTGTCCAAAAGTAAACTTATTTTATCTCGTTATGCCAGTATATTGACTCTGTTCTATCGATTGAGGCAGCAGTCGTGACTATTGCTTTGAAGTTTTGGGCTTACCTACTAATAGGATCGGTAGGGCTGGATGCCATTTAATACTTCTTGGTTAAGCAGAAAAGGGAAAAGAAAAAACCTTTAACCCAAACCCAGTAACCTTTTCGCAAAATCCGATTCCGAATTAAAAATACTTAACCGAGAAATATTGAGATGCCATTGAGTCGTGTGTGAATCTTTTGGCAGGGGGAGTAATCCAAGACTCAGCTAATAGTACTTCTTTAGTCGCTTTGATAGCAGCTAAAAAACAGTTAAAAGCAGATATTAATCAACTGGTTGTCTACACTTCTACTCAAGCACACTTTTCAATTGAGAAAGCCGCTATTGTAGCGGGAATTAAGCGAGAAAATTTCCATTTAATTAAGGTTGATGCTGATTATAGAATGTGTCCTGAATTACTACAGCAGCAAATTGTTACAGATATTAAATTTGGGTTAATTCCTTTTTATATTGCTGCTACTGTGGGGATATTAACTTATTCGTCTCAAAAAAGTATTTCACGGACGAGTAAGCTTTTTCTACCTTTGTCACTTTGGGGGTTTATCTTTTGATAGCAACATTTTGACTGCGATCGCAAAGCCTTCAAGCTCTTTAAATAGTAATTTTTGTTTGAATATTTATCTAAGATTGTAGACCATAGGCTTTTCTATAACATAGCTTATGGTCTAGGCTCCTAATCTCGTAGATTGCAAAGTTTATGAAAACTTTTACCCATTTACTTTAAAGACTTCTGAGCTTGGATTCGATCGAAAATAGCACCTTCATCAAAAAATTTCTGTTGAATCTTGTTCCATCCTCCTAAATCTTCAGCTTTGAACAGAGTTTTAACTTTAGGAAAATTGCTACCCAATTCTTTTGCAATCGTATTATTCACAGGACGAAATCCTATTTTGGAAAATTCCCGTTGTACCTCTGGGGTATAGAGATATTGAACAAATGCTTCTGCAACTTTCCGAGTCCCGTGTTGCTCGACGTTCTTATCTACCACAGCAATTGGATTATCAATAGATATATTCACATTAGGGACAATATATGAGAATTTTTCGCCTTTTTGTTTTGATAAAATCATTTCATTTTCATAGTTGAGTAAAGCATCCCCTTGACCTTGTTTAAAGAACAATTCGCTGGCATTACGAGCAGTCTTGGGTAGCACAGGTACATTTTTATAAACTTTAGAAGTAAAATCTAATGCTTGCTTCTCATTCTGACCAGTTTTTGTTATGTAACCCCATAAACTTAAGAAGTTCCATCGCGCACCACCAGATGTTTTTGGGTTAGCTGTCAGTACGCTCACTCCTGGTCTTGTCAAATCTGTCCATGTTTTAATATTTTTGGGATTTCCCTCACGAGTAGCGATCGCACCTACGGATTGGGTGACAATTGCATTATTTGGTGCTTCTTTTTCCCAACCCGGTTGAATAAAACCTGTCTGAACCAGTTTGTCAACATCAAGGGCTAGTGACAGATGTATCACATCAGCCTCTAAACCATCAATCACATTTAGGGTTTGAGAACCAGACCCATCATAACTTTCAGTAAACTTCAGATTTTGGTTATGCTCTTTTTTCCATTTTTCTACAAATTGGGGAATAATTTGCTCGTATGCAGCCTTTGTCACTGAGTAAGAAACAAACGTTAGGTTTAGATCGCGCTCTGAAGTGGCGATTCTATTACCAGTGTTATCAACATTAGCTCCAGAGCAAGCACTCATCACTATACTTAAGCTTACTCCCGCCAAAAATAGGGATATAAACCCCCAGTTTCTTATAGCTTGCCAAGCTTTAACAGTACGAGTGTGAACTTGTTTCCTGATATAGTTTAACTTCCAAGTATGCTGCCGCTTGTTTCTCAAAATTTCCCTCCTCTATTAAATTCGGTAAGCCGAGAGATTTACTGTAGTTTAGAGGTATTATAAGATAGTTGCGATTCATTGCATAACCTTTGGTTAACCTCAATTTAAACAAGTTGTATATGTAGAACACCGAAAGCACTTCGCCTGCCGGATCGTTGAGGCTCAAATGGTGTCAAGTTAAGCTCAAACAAGCAACTAGTAGTTCGCGAAGGAAACGCAAGCGGGGTAAAGGGAAAGGGGTAAAGGGGAAAGGGAAAATAACAAACCTTTCCCCCTTTCCCCCACCCCTTATCCCCAGAGGGGGCCCCACCTTCACTTTTTCCCGACTTTTGCCAAGAAGTCTAATGACCATGAAAATTGCAAATCCCTCAAAGCGTCGGCTAGAGAGGGATTTTTGGTTGTTGGGTATTGGGTGTTAGGGATTGGGTTGCTAGTTTAAATTATTTGCTTTCTCAACTGCTTCCTTTAACTTTTCAAAGGTAATACTACCGTCTTTGTCTGCATAATTTACTAGCAATTCCTGGGGACTAGTGGTATTTGTTTCTGATGAAATGATTGCACTTAAGCCAGGACTTAAAAAAAGATCGTTAATGAATACTTTACCATCTCCATCGGTATCTAAGGAATTAAAAAGGGATTGAAGCTCTTGCTCGGTCATGATAAGTTTCTATCTGAACTAGTTTTTCAACTTAATATCTCATTAATCTTTGATTAATATCTCAAAATTAAAAAAACTTGTATCTTTAGACGTAGAAACGGCGATCGCTGGGGCTTAGATCGGTTGTACGCTGTGGGTTACAGGGTTTACAGTCTGACAACGAAAATAAATCGACATGGATGCGCCTTCTTTCTAACGTAGTCAGATATTTCGCTCGACGACTGCCCGAATTCAATATAGGAATTTAGCAAACTTGCTTTTATTAAACACAAAAGCGATCGCTTTGCCAACGCCTGCCGTAGGATGCTCGAAGGGCTGTAGGGCGCGCAACAGTTGAACTGATACAAAGCGTAGACGCTGCATCAGTGAAGAGTCGCAGTCTTCTTCCAAGGGGAGATAGTTAGTAAGGGCGGGTTTCTCGACTTGAGACGACTGTCGTAGGCTCTGCCGACTTGTACTCCTACGCGGTAATAGTTACATTAAAGAAAAAGTTACAAATCACTAATCAACCTCGCCTTACGGAGAAAGAATTGCAGCACGGTTTCTTCACGGGAAATAATATCAACCCTACCCTCCATACCCAATTGAATATGACACTGGTTTTTCCCTTTACCTAAAACCAGAGTTTCCGGTTCAATTGTGACTTCATAAAAAGCTCCGGGCGCAGTAGCTTTTGGGCTAGTAGTCCCATTCATCGATGTATTTGTGCCATTCTTTTGAGGAGAGATCGCATCTGGAGAAATCGTCTGTACTTGACCATTCAGAGTACCATAATCTGGGTAAGGACAAGCGCTGACCCGCATTTGGACTTTTTGACCAATTTTTAACTTACTTTGCTCATCAGATGCCACCGCAGCCTTCAAAACTTGAGGTGCATCAGTAGGGACAATTTGCAATATTTCCTCGCCAGCCCGCACAGTTTGACCTGAGTTTCGTAGATTGAGTTGGGAAATGATACCATCGGCGGTAGCTGCGATCGCAGTTTGAGCTAAATCTATTTCTGCTTGCTTGAGTTCGCTAGTATCATGCTCTAACTGCTTTTCAATTTCAATCCGTTGGTTAACTAGGGTTTGGCGTTCTTTTTCTAATGTTGCTTTGTTGCTTTCCCCTCCGGCTTTTTCTTGAGCGATTCGCTCAGTAGCAACAGTTACTGCTGCATTACTTGGATTTACGGCAACTTGGGCGCGTTGTTTTCTGGCAATCACAGCAGATACCGCTTGTTGTAACCGTTCAATTGTCTGTTTTTGCGCCTCCACTGCTGCAAGTTGTGCCTTTACCGCTTGCTCTTGCTGTCTGGCAGATAATTGTGCTTCTTCCAATTGATCTTGAGATAGCGCCCCTTGGTTAGCTACACTCTCATATCGCTTCTGTTTTGACTGAGCTACACCCAAAGCAGCTTCAGCAGCATGGAGATTTGCTTGTGTTGTTTTTAACTGTGCTTCCCCAGCCAACAATTCTTTCTCAGCAATTTTGACGTTGGCATCAGCTTCTTGGAGTTCGGAAACAGTTGTCAGATTTTTATCTTGATATTCGCGACGGCGACCGCTCAATTCGGCTTGAGCGCCAATAATAATCCGGTTAAGGCGGTCAGTTTCGGCTCGAATCTGGCTATTAAGGGAGCTAATCTGGGCATTAATTTGCACTAGTTGTAACTTAGATTGTTGAATACTAGTTTGCAATTGGCTTTTTTTAGTTTGCAGACGCGAGTCATCAATAGTTGCGATCGCATCTCCTTTTTTGATAAGTTGATTTTCTTTGACATAAATGTGCATAATCTGGCCTTCAGTCGCCGCTTGCACAATTCGCAATTCACCCGCCGGACGCACAACCGCCTGTGCTTGGACTGTAACCTTATACTTACAAATTGCCGCAAGTGGTACAGCTAATCCCAGAACGCAGAGAATAAACATGCCGCCCCATGTTGTCCAACGAGTAATTGGTGGGAGAAATTCGTTTGTTTGAATTGGGGGGAGAAAATTTGTATTGCTAACCACGATCTTTTACAAATGACGAATTACGAATTACGAATTACGAATTATCTTAATTAATAGTGGCAGTCTTGCCGTTATGATGAGCCGGGGAAGATATCAGTGCCAACCCATTATGAGAGGAAAAAATATCATCTAAGAAATCTAAATGTTCGCCAGGTAAAGAGCGCAATTCTTCTGGTGTACCTTGGATTTTTAAGCGTCCTTGTTCTAAAAATACAATTAAATCTGCTCTCTGTATTACCTTGGGACGGTGACTAATTAAAATAGTCGTTTGATTGTGACGATGGGATAAAAGTCTATCTAATACTTGTCTTTCGCTTACTGGGTCGAGTGCGCCCGTGGATTCATCTAAAATTAAGACTGGTGGCTGAGTAACTATGGCTCTGGCTATGGCTAATCTTTGGCGTTGTCCACCAGAAAGATTTGCCCCAAATTCTCCTAAAACAGTTTGATATTTATCAGGGAGTTTGCTAATAAATTCATCTGCACCTGCAATTTGACAAGCTTTAACAATTTCTTCAAAACTAATATGAGGATAGCTAAACTGGAAGTTATCAATAATCGAACGACTCCAAAAGTGGGGTTCTTGAGGAACTAATACTACTTGTTGACGCAAACATTCTAAGGATAAATCTTGCTGATTATAAAAACCATAACGAATATTCCCAGACTCGACTTTATATAAGCCTGTGAGCAATTTTGCCAGGGTACTTTTACCACAGCCAGATTTGCCAATTAAAGCAATAACTTTACCGCCAGGAATAGTTAAGGAAAAATCTTGTAGAAGGTCAACTCTACCTGCGTGATGAAAGTTCAGTTCAGTGCAAGTTATATCTGCATCGCCAGGAATTTGTGCCCAAGGCTTTTTAAAATCATTTTCGGATTCTGGAGTAGCGTCAATCACTTCTGTCATCCGTTGCAGGACTATCTGGGCTGTGATAAACTCATCTACTAAGCCGATGGCAGCACCTAAGAACCCAAGAAAGTTGCCACTCATGCCGTTATATGCCATTAATTGACCGATTGTTAAGGTGCGATTAATGACTAAATAGCTACCCATCCAAAGGATGCCAATACTGATGAAGGTAGAAAGAATACCAGTAACTGTACTGCTATACAGTCCCAGTTTCATCATACTCCAGCCCAAGTTGGCGAGGCGACCATAATTCCCTTGATATTCTGACCAAGCTTGGGGAGTGGCTTGGGTAGTTTTTAATACTTGGATGCCGCGAAATGTTTCTACCAAAAAGCCTTGGTTTTCTGTACCAGAAATAATTAGATTCCGGGTTTTCTGGCGCATCGCGGGTAAGAAAAGCAGGTTAACACCCGTGACAACTATAAATGCAACTATGGAAGCTAAAGTTAGTTCCCAACTGTAAAAGAGCATAAAACCCAAGGAAATTACAGCAATAAAGAATTGACTGGGTAATCCGAGGACAATTTGGGAAACTAAGTTATTGATGGCTTTGACATCGGCAATACGGCTGACAACTTCTCCACTGCGTCGTCCTTCAAAGTAGGATAGGGGTAAATGTAAGAGTTTGCGTCCGTATTCTAGAATTAATCCTAATTGCAATCTTTGACCGAAGTGACCGATAAGGTGAGATTGGACTAAGCTAATGGCGCTTCTAATTAAGTTCATGGCAATAACGCCAATGGCGACGGTGGTTAGTAGTTGGGTATCACCTCGTACTAAAACATCATCGGTGAGGAGTTGCATCATAAAAGGAGATGCCAAAGAAAGTAGTCCAATAGCGATGTTAATAGCGATCGCTTGAGCGAGAATAGAACGATAAGGCCAAACCCGTTGCAGATATCTTCCCAGTCCGCCAATTTTATCTGATTCTTGTTGATAAAAACGACTGTCGTCTGGAGTCAGCAGCAGCATTACGCCATTACCCCAACCCGCCATTAACTCTTGACGGGTAAGATGACGAATACCAACCCCAGGGTCAGCGATGACGTATTTTTTGCCTTTTTGCCCGTATAATACGACCCAGTGGTAGCCTTTCCAGTGGATAATTGCTGGTAAGGGAGCTTGATGTAATTGGTCGATTAGTTGGGGACTAGCTTTAACTTGACGGGCGTTGAATCCTAGTACTTCTGCACCCCGCTTCAATCCTAGCAAGGATGTTCCTCTACAACCAGTGCCTACGGCTTCTCGAACGCGGTTGAGGGTAAATGTGCGTCCGTAGTGTTTGGCAATCGTGGCAAGACTTGCTGCACCGCAGTCTTCTTCGCTGTGTTGAAGGACTATTTGGTATTTCATTGTCAAGACGAATGGTAATGGAAAAAGAGAAGTCGGGGTTTTCTCCCCGACTAGAGATGATATTTAGTTTGTCTAACCTAAATATCTAAGTACTAAGCTATTTCTGGAAAGTTCTACCAATTTGAAAAATGATTGCAATATATGGATTGCCCAAAAGCTTAGTCACTAACTCTTTTACAATCCAAAATCAAAAATCTAAAATCCAAAATGGTACTACTCAGGTCGGTTTGTAATCTCTTCAACTGACTGAGTAAGATACTCTGTATCTAGAACCGCCCCCACTTATAGTAGTTCTTTGTATGCCGTTTGTTGGGCCGGAGACGGAAAAACCGCCTAGAGCGTCGTCAGAGTCTGGCCAATCACTATCGAAAAAGCTGATTTCTGCATTTTCAAAAAAGTTAAATTCCCAACCTAGATTTTTACCATCTCCTGCACTCATGCCACCTACATCGAGTCTACTGGTTATCTCGTCAACAGTGACGTTAGCATAAACATCGTCCTGGCTAAAAGTATCTGCACCATCTTTCAGGCAAACTATACTACTTACATAGAGGTTATATCCTCCTTCGATGATAGCCGCTTCTTCTGGTGTTAGGTTAGTGAAAAGTTGTTCTTGAGCAACAACAGAAGCGTTAGTAGAAATGATTTTTGACATGATTTTTATCCTTGATTTTAGTTTGCTAAATACACTTAAGAATTGCAGATTAGGCTACCTTGTTAATTAGATCGTACAAAGATAATTAAGTAGCTTTTAAAAAGTTGCATATTTGTGGGATGAATTTGCGGCTGTAACCATCGAAATTTTGTTCTGTATTTGACGAACTTATCCAATGATTGCGCTAGTCTCCAAAGAAAGCATCTTTCTAAATGAACTTCTCTGCATATCACTTTTTACGATGAATTTTAGTCTTTATGCACTGCGATCGGAAAAATTTTGAAAAAGCTGTAAAATACTTATGCGTAAAAAATCGGGGCACTTGCCCCGACGTTATATTGTATTCAGCTATTTAGCCCAGATTTTTGAGTAGTTAGCTCTTTGATCTGAATCGAGATAGGATAATCTAACCTCGAAAATTCAAATCAGTAAATCAACTTGAGAATTGCAGATTAGTCTACCCGATAGAGTTCGATATCATATGGATTGCCAGGAGTATTTAGGTTGTCTTGAAACTCATACACTCCTCCATCGGCCAAATTGTATTTTTTGTATAGCTCGTAGCCACTTCGACCGTCAGAGTCAAATTCAATGATTCCTCCACTGTAAGCAGTCCATATACGATCGGAGCCAGGTGATGGATCGCCTGTTGTTGTACCATCAACAGTGTAGGGAATATTGTATCCCGTTTTGTTTTTAACTTCAAAAACTTCGTAACCGCCACTAATTGTTTCAGCAGCTTGTTCGTCAAGTTCTTCAATTAAACCAAAAGATTCTAGGCAGCTTTGATTAGTTAACATGGTTTTTCCCTCTTTGTTAATTAGGTGATGCAGAGATAATTAGGTAACTTTTAAGAAGTTGCATATTTGTGGAATAAATTTGCGCTTGTAACCATCGAAATTTTGTTCTGTATTTAACGAACTTATTCAATGATTCCGCTAGTCCCCAAAGAAAGCATCTTTTTAAATGAATTTCTCTGCATATCACTCTCTACGATGGCTTTTAGTTTTTATGCACTTGGATAAAAAATTGTTTGAAAAATCTGTAAAGTCCTTACGCAGCAAGCAATTAGCTTTTGTACCTCTGGCTGTATAATTGAAATCAGCTATGGTTCTTGAAAATTTTAATTGTGAATTGGTATGATTCACATCCAGGTTTTTTCTTCCGGTGACAGTTGATTTACTTGCTGTTTAAACCAAGTTTCAAAATTTTCTTGCAGTAATCGCTGGCGCATAAAGTTGTCCAACTGGGCAGTTATAAACTTTTCCACACGTAAAATGATCCATGATTCTCCAAAGGGTATGGGTGGTTGAACTATACCCACTTGCCTTGTGCAAAGTAACTGAGCAAAATTGGGAGTAATAGTACCAAGTTCTACTGGGCCGACGATGCCGCCTGTATCAGCTTCTGTCCCTTGAGAATATTCACGCGCTAGTTCAGCAAATGACTGTTCCCCTTCTGTAATTCGGAAAAATAGTTCGTTGGCAGTTTCTCTATTTTCAGTCCGAATTAAAGAATAAATGACTTTATCAAAATGTTTTTTGTATTTGATAAAGTAAGATTCTAGTTGATGTCCCCAAGTTATTTGCTTGAACTTTTCAACTCTGAGCTTTCGGGTTGCGAAAAGTTCTAATTGCTCTTGAGTCAGACAATAACGCGAACACCAATCTTGGATTTTTTGCTCGCTTGTTAAATCCCAATGCTGATAAAATTGCTCTAGAGCATGAGATGTTTCTGCTTGTGTGCAGGTGATTGGTGCGATCGCAGATTCGATAATGCTCTGAGATAACAATTGCCCAATCAGATTGTAACTAGCCAAAAATGGAATAATTTCTTTAGGTAAGACCGAGATGCAGCTATGCCCGTCGTAGACATCGCTTATTTGTTGTAAAGCTTTATTCATATTTCAAGACTATTTTGTTGAAATATTTGATAAGTGCAGCGATCGTTTTTGGAATAAAGCGGCAAAGTTCAAGTATGATTCTCTGCCGCAAGACTATTTACGTACACTTGAGAGCATTACCTTACAATGCTTTCAATTACCGCTTATCACTTCTAATGCCTAAACTTAAGCATCGGTGGTGGTAAATTGGTCAAAAGTTAAGGTGTAAGCAGTCTGTATACTACTAAATTGATTGACCTGCAAGAAGTAATTACCAGAAAGATTAGTGTTGGAAATTACTTCCGATGTAATACCACCACTAGTAGAACGTGCAACTTCCTCACCTGCATCAACAATACGATTGTTGTTATAGTCCGCAATCAGTCGGATGTCAGCATCACTTTGGAGTCCGCTCAGTGTAATGTCAACACCCTCAAATAATCCCAGAGAGAATTCGTAAGTATCTGTGGTGTTGGTATTACTTATTGTCCCAAAGCGGGTAACATCACCTGACAAGTCACCAAGTGCAAACTCTCTAGGCAAAAGATTGCTGAAACCACTTAGCGAACTATTAGGTGTAGTTGCAGACAAGGCTAAATTGTAGCTTACATCGCCTGATGAAGTGCTAAAGCGACTCACTTCGGCAAAATAAGTACCTGCGTCTGCTCGACGATTAAGGAAGTCATCTTGGTTGCTTCCCCTACTGGAAAAATCAACTAGTTGGTCGCCTGTATCAAAGAAACCGTTACCGTTATCTTGATAAAGGCGCAAATCGGCATCATCACCAGCACTGATATTTGTCAGAGACAAATTGATGTTTTGGGTGGTGTCAATTCTGAACTCAAAGACATCAGTGGAATCTAAAACATTTAAATTAAAGTCATTGCGGGTAACAGGGGTAGCAGGTAGAACACCGATATCATCGTAGACAGTCATTTTTGACTCCTTTTGTTGTTGATGTTGGTTAATTAGGTGATGCAGAGATAATTAGGTAACTTTTAATAAGTTGCATATTTGTGGGATAAATTTGCGGCTGTAATCATCGAAATTTTGTTCTGTATTTGACGAAGTTATTCAATGATTCCGCTAGTCCCCAAAGAAAGCATCTTTTTAAATGAACTTCTCTGCATATCACTCTCTACGATGACTTTTAGTTTTTATGCAGTTGGATGAAAATTTTTTGAAAAATCTGTAAAGTCCTTATGCAGCAAGGAATTAGCTTTTGCACCTATGGCTGTATAATTGAAATCAGCTATGTTTCAAACAACGGCAAGTATTCCATGCAACCCCGACAGGGCATTATTGAAATCTTTTCTACGTTTGTGCAATTCGATGTAGACCAATTTAGTGGTTGGGCAACAGATGCCAAACTGCGACGTAGTATGAAAGTTTGCCTGGAATCGTCAACTGAGAAATCAGATACCTTTTGGGCACTTTACTGGTATAAAGCTTGGCAGACTCAATCTAGTGCTGTGGCACTTGCACATATTTCTGCTTATTTACAAGAGGTGTGCTATTGGACTGCCAGAAAATTCGCCCTCAACTTTCCCACGCAGTCGTCTGTAGCAGACTGTTTTCAGATGGCGATCGCTAATACTAACAAAATACTCAAAAATTTCAATCCTCAATACAGTTCGCATTTAAAAGCCTATGCACAATTAACTTTTGAATCGATTATCAAAGATGCAGTGCGCTTACAGCGGGAAGCAGACATTTGCTCAGACTGGGCATTATTGCACAAACTCAGCCGCAAACGACTAGTGCATTCATTACAAAATGCCGGATTTAACAAAGAAAGCATCGAAAGTCATGTTTTAGCCTGGGAATGCTTTAAGGAACTCTACACAGGTGATAATACAAAAATTCGTCAGCTGACCAAACCAGATGCTCAGACTTGGGAGGCTATTAGCAATCTTTATAATGCAGAACGTTTGGGCCGATTGAGTTCGCCCACTGCCGCAGTCAATCAGCAAACCATAGAAACCTGGGTATTATCTGCTGCTAAAGCTGCCCGTACTTTCCTCTATCCTAAGTTGGTTTCCACAGACGCTCCCCTCAAAGAAGATGAGGGTAATTTATTAGATATACTGCCTGTAGATTTGCAAACATCTTTACTAACGGAAATTATTGAGCAGGAAGAAAGTGCGAATATGCGATCGCAGCAAACTCAGTTAAACCAAGTTTTGCACCAAGCGATCGCTGGACTCGATGCTGAGTCTCAAAAAGTACTACAAGCTTACTACGTTCAACAACTGACTCAACAAGAAATTGCTGCACAGCTAGAAATTAAGCAATATACTGTTTCCCGTCGCCTGAGCAGCATTAAAAAGTCATTGCTCCTGACTCTCACACAATGGAGTCAAAACACCTTGCATATTTCCCCTAAATCCGACGTAGTAGATGCCATAAACACAAGTTTAGAGGAATGGCTCAAAGTCCAATATAGCCATACCCAAATTCAATCAGTAGACAAGAAATAATTTTGTCTCTTCCCTCTCCCTAATATGGTCTTTATATGGAGCCATTCTAAAATTATTTATGTTGAACCCACCTCACCCATTCACTATTAACTCACAGCATTTATACTTGGAAATTACTCAATTTCCAGAAGTGCAAGAACAACCATACTCAACAGCTGGTGCTTGTCAACGTGGGTGGATAAATCAAAAATGCTTGCAAGCATTTTTGCCTTGGTTCCAGGAGGAAATTGCTTCCACCGCCAGAGTTTATCCTAACAGTGCGGCATTGCCGAGTTTTTGGGAAGTAGTCAATGGCACAGCTATTAGTTTCGATCGCGATCGCCTGGTATTAATTCCCACCCTGGCAATGGATGACGATGAGTTGCGCGTACCGCAAGAATGGGTAGATATACCTGAGTGGATTGCTGATTATTACATAGCAGTACAAGTTAATCCCGATGATGGCTGGATAAAGATTTTTGGCTATACAACCCATCAAATTCTGAAAACAAAAGGAGTTTACGATGCTGGCGATCGCACTTACAGCTTGGAAAAAGAAGATTTAATTCCAGATATTAATGTGCTGTGGGTTACACGCCAACTCGATCGCTTAGAAGCCTTACGTGCTGAGATTGCACCAATAGATCCTATTGGCAAAACCCAGGCAGAAAACCTTTTAGAAAGGTTGGGCGATCGCGATGTAAAATTCCCGCGTTTGGCAGTTCCATTTTCACTCTGGGGTGCGCTCTTGGCACATAGCGGTTGGCGAAAAAAGTTGTATGAATTGCGTCAGGGTTTACTCATACAGCGATCGATTCCGCAATGGTTGCAGACAGGAGTAGCCAATTTAGCTCAACAGTGGGGATGGGAAAAAAGAGAATTCGTTGTAGTACCTGCCGGAATGCGGAGTGCAGAACCAGTTCTCGGTTTGTCTCGGCAAATAAAAGTTGCAGAGCAAACATACGAGTTACGCATTTTCCCAAAAAGCACTTCTGAGGATTATGTTTGGCGTTTTGAATTGCGAAGTACAACTGTTGATGGTCAAATTCCGGCTGGGTTTAAGCTCCGACTACTAACGGAAGATTTACAAACTTTTGAAAATAATCAAGATACAGCAACAACTCCTGTAGATATGTTGTATTTGGAAGTAATTTTGGAACTAGGAGAAGGATTGGTTTGGGAAATAGAACCCACACCTGAAGACTATGACCGAGAGATTTTGCGGTTTTAAGTTTTACCTTCAAAAATCTTCACGGTTAGCTTCTATTATTTACTCTTAAACTGAATTTTACTACACACAACAACCTAGTTAGCAACCAAGATATATATAGCAGGGTGTAAGGGCACGGCAGTGCCCATAGGTGTCAATTTAACGTGAAACCTTGTCAAGACGTGATATTGAGTTCATTCACTTATGGTTACTCACAGCGTCACCTCACCTCGGTTTTGTCTAAACCCAAAACCGTCCCTCCTCTTACCACGGCTACGGTGTACACACAAGTCAAATTACCCCCCTCAATCCCCCCTTGTAAAGGGGGGAAGCCGGAAATCGAATTCCCTCTTAAAGGGGCTGGAGAATTGTCGCCCACTAACTAACCTTGCAAAGAAGAGAAGCCGGAAATCCAGTTCCCTCCCCTTTACAAGGGGAGGGTTAGGGTGGGGTAAAACATATGTGCAACAAGCGTTTAAGCTGAAGTTGACACCAATGGTCAGTGCCCTGCCCCTACGGGTGTACTCAACATCTAGGGAGAACTAGCTGTGGACAAGTTAATCATCTTAAAGTTAGGGGAGGGAAACTTTGAACAAGGGTTTACCGTGACTCTACAGATTGGCGATGAAAATGTCCGCCCGACTGTGGAAATCACAGGTGAGCTTCCCCCCAACCCAGAGATTCTCCGCGATTATCATCGTTGGCAATCTATTTATCGTAATTTAAGGCTGCCATCTCGTCCGATTGGTTTAGCTAAAGAACTTACCCAAGCCCCTAGCCTCGAATACTGCCAGCAGGTGAGTGAGGAATTTAAAGTAAGTTTTAACGCTTGGCTTGCTTCCGATTCCTTTCGTTCCATCCGCGAGAAATTGTTAGAAAAACTCATGCTTGCGGATAATATTCGGATGCTTTTACAAACCAAAGACCTGCGATTACAGAAATTCCCCTGGCATCTTTGGGATTTGCTAGAACGCTATCCCCAAGCGGAAATCGCCTTGAGCGCTCCCGCCTACGAACAAGTCAACCTTAACCGCATAGCAACTACATCCGACAAAGTAAAAATCTTAGCGATTTTGGGTAACAGTCAAGGTATTGATACCAAAGCAGACCAAGCGCTACTTAATTTGTTACCCAATACAGATATCACTTTTTTAGTTGAACCACAATGCCTTGACCTTACCGATCAGTTATGGGAGCAGAATTGGCAGATTCTATTTTTCGCCGGACATAGTTCCACTCAGGAAACGAATCAAACCGGAAAAATCTATATCAATCAAACTGAAAGTCTCACAATTAGCCAGTTAAAGTATGCCTTGAAAAAGGCAGTAGAACGAGGTCTAAAACTAGCGATTTTCAATTCTTGTGATGGCTTGGGATTGGCCTGGGAGTTTGCAGATTTACATATTCCCCAAATTATCGTGATGCGAGAGCCTGTACCCGATCGCGTCGCGCAACAGTTTTTAAAGTATTTTTTAGAAGCCTTTGCGCGGGGAGGCTCGTTGTATTTAGCCGTCAGGGAAGCACGAGAAAGGTTACAGGGACTAGAAAACCAATTTCCCTGTGCGACATGGTTGCCTGTCATTTTTCAAAATCCGGCTGAGATGCCGTTGAATTGGGGGGAATTGTTTAGAAATACACCCAATCTTCCTGCATCATTGTCTCAAACTACGCCTGTTAAAGGAACCACAAATCGGCTTGGCTTTTCATTAATATTACTGACGAGCATGGTAGTAACCGTAATATTAATCGGGATCAGGTATTTGGGCGTGCTGCAAACATTAGAGTTAAGTGCATTTGACCAACTGGTACGCTTGCGCCCTCCTGAAAAACCAGACTCACGCCTGCTGATTGTCACTGTAACTGAAGAAGATGTCCAGGCGCAAAAACCGGAAAAACCTCAAGGTTCGTTGTCAGACAAATCACTTGCCAAACTGTTAGAAAAATTAGAGGCATATGAAGCGCAAGTTATTGGTTTGGATATATACCGAGATTATCCAGTGGATAAAGATTATCCAGCATTGGCAGCAAGGATGCGAAAAAGCGATCGCTTTGTCGGGGTATGTCAACTCAGCGATTCTCAAGCCGGAAAACCAGGTGTAAAACCACCCCCAGAAGTTTCTTCACATAATCTCGGTTTTAGCGATATTGCCATCGATTCAGATAATGTTGTGCGTCGCCAGTTGTTAGCGTTAACTCCTGCGCCCTCATCTCCTTGTACTGCGCCCTATGCCTTGAACGTTCAACTGGCGCTGCGTTACCTGTATACGAAAGGAATTCGGTTGCAATTTACCCCTGATGGCGCATGGCAATTAGGGAAGGTGACATTTAAACCAATAGAAGCTCATACCGGAGGTTATCAAGGAGTTGATGCTTTTGGACACCAAATTTTATTAAATTATCGTTCTTCTCCTTCACCAGAAGCGATTGCACCAAGTATGACCTTACAACAAGTGTTAAGAGGTAAGCTAAATGCCAATGCAGTCAAAGGCAAAATAGTCATTATTGGCACAACAGCAGAAACTTTTGGTGATTACTGGTTAACTCCCTACATCACTCCTCAAGGAAAATTACAGGCAATACCAGGAGTATTTTTACAAGCCCAGATGGTCAGTCAACTGCTCAGTGCTGCTTTGGACGGAAAACCTCTGTTGTGGACTTGGCCGCTTTGGGGTGAGGTAATTTGGGTTTGGGGTTGGTCTTTTTTAGGCGGTTTATTTACTGCTTATCTGCACCGATTCATTTACTTAAGCTTGGCAGGAGGAATAGCCATTATTAGTTTATACGTTAGTTGCTTTATATTTTTAATTGTATATAGTTGTTGGGTTCCGCTAATTCCTGCTATGTTGGCTTTAGTAGTTAATAGTTTAATAGCTACAACTTACTTAAATATTAAATTTAAAAATTAATATTTAACAAGTCAGAATTCAGGAGTCAGAATTCAGATGAAAAGCTATTGGCAAAAAATGCAATTAATCGCGGCAGTGGGAATGACTTTGTGGGGAATTATCGGCTATTCTCCAATGATTTGGATGACACCAGTTGCGGCGGCTACTCCTAAGAAATTTTCGCCTCCTCCGCCTCCTCCAGACAGGGGTGCAGCAGGCGATCGCGGAGGGGCTGCAAGTCGCGGTTGTGGCGTTGGGAATCAGTCTGTAGTTGGACTTGTACCTATATATAAAGAGACAGTCAATCAAGGAAAAACAGAAGCTGTTTCTGTTACTAAAGTTTGGGGCTTGACGAATGAGGAATATCCAACTTTTTGGTTTTTTGTCCCCTATCAAAAGTCTCTAATTGATTCCATTGAATTTGTTGTCAAAGATGAGTCAGGTAAATCAAGTCAAACTCTTTACCGAACAATAGTAACAATACCAGAAACACCAGGAATTGTTAGCATTCGCTTAAACGCAAATGCTTCTCCATTGCAAGTAGACAAGATGTATCACTGGTTTTTCAAAATAAAAGTCATTTGCAATCCACAACAACCTCCAGAACGAGAGTATGTGGAAGGATGGGTGCAACGAGTCAATCCAAATCCTCAATTAGTAGATAGCTTGAAGCAAGCAACTCCTCAGCAACGGGTAAACCTTTATGCCGAAAATGGTATTTGGTTCGATGCCTTAACTACTTTAGCTGAATTACGTCTTAGCAAACCTGAAGATCCAACTCTAGCGGTGGAGTGGATGAATTTGCTTCAATCCGTAGATTTAGAGAATTTAGCTAAACAACCTTTGATAAAATGTTGCCAAGCTAATGCAAAGTAGCACAGCAGAGCAATAGACCTTTTGCAAAAGTCGTCAGGCAAATTCGGTTTGAGCGATCGCTCATGAACAGCTTTTGTCACACTCCAAAAGGGCAACCTCTAGAAACTTCAATAAATGAATAGAATTTGTCAAAGCCAGTTACCAACTAAAACATAAGGTGCCCAGTAGCCAGGACGACTGTAATTGGGATAATCTTTTAACAACTTTATTTGGGCACGACGCAAGGCTTCAGCCTTTGTCACCTCATTTTTAACTAACTCACGATAAAATTCCCCAATTAAAATAGCAGTAGATTTATCGCTGATATGCCATAGTGAAGCCAAGGTACTACGGGCGCCAGCTTTCACGGATGCTCCTGCTAGCCCTAGCGTGGCGCGATTGTCACCAGTAGCAGTTTGGCAAGCACTTAACACCAGCATTTCCAAGGCTTCTGAGCGAGTTCGATCTCGCCGGCGCAACAAGCTATCAAATTGCGTAACATTGATCGGCCCATCGTTTGCAAGTATAAAAGTATTCTCAACATTGGAACTAAATTGACCGTGGGTTGCCAGATGTAACACATTAAATGGCACAGTATTTACCTTACTCTCTAGGTTTTTGCTGTTGAAGTCTCGATCTAGTAACTGGGTGGTAGAGGCGATCGCTTGGGAAATAGAGTCGAATTCTGATTTAATTTCTGGTAGCGGTGGAAATTGCTGTTTAAAGCCTTGTGGTGGTTGCATTAACCCGGCAGCTAGTACATTGAGTTTTGTTTGTGTCAAGGGTTTGAGTGCGAGTAACTGGAGTCCTAAGCTGAGTGCTACAGCATATTTTTCTACCAAATATTGCTGACCGTCATACAATATAGCCATTGGCACATTTCGCAATATGCCATCCAGTACAAATACAAGGGTTTTGACGCCACTATCTTTTAAATCTGACTCAATTTCTTTGATTAACCAGCCATAGACTTCCTGCGATAACGCTTGCACTTCTTCATTGCGATCGGGTTCTAATAAATACTCTCTGAGTTGTTTTATAGTACCTTCTACCTCATTCTGGGGCTTATTTACTGTATAATTACGCAGTGGTTGTTTAGGAATTTTGACAATCACTTGGAGTCGATCGGGCAAAATAATTGGATAAACGATCGCGGCTGTGGGATTATCTTTATCTACCACTGTGTCAAGCAAAACAGTTTTGGCATTAATGCAAGCTTCCCGGAAAAAGTCGTCTAATTCCGCTAGTTGCAGTGCTTCAATCCTCTGTCTAGCTTTGTCTAGGATTGGTTCGCTCGGATGAGTTTGCTGAAACTGCAACAATAATTCTACGGACTCTCGATATACAGGTTCTACACTTTCTTTAAAGGAAAACTGGACATCTCGATTCACAACTACTAAGTCACTACGGAGAGTCTGCAACTCACCGATCGCAGTATCATAGCTGGCAATAGCGCCCTCAATCTCTCCCTGCTGTTTTAACAAGCGCCCTAACTGCCAATGCCAACGATAAGCGATATCTGGGGCATTAATTGTTTGGGCGATGTTCAGTGCTTGTTGGGTGAGGTTCTGGGCAATTGACCATTGCTTAGTTTGTTCGTATACACTACCTAGAGTCCCAAGGGCAAAGCTCTCGGCTCGTTTATCTGCTAAATTTTCAGCTTGTTGCAAGGCTCTGGCGCAGATTTGAGCGATCGCTTCGGGTGTAGTTCCGAATTTCATCAAGCTTTGAGCTAGATTAATCTGCGCATAAATAGTTGTCACAGAAGCAGGTAGTTGTGCCAGCTGAGTTTGGATTTGCGGCAATAATGTCTGCACGGCGGCTGTTTGTCCCGCGTTCACTAGTAAATTCAACTGATTAACTTGAGCCTGAACTTTGCTAATCGGGTGAGGAGCGATCGCAGCAGCTTGCTGATAAAACTGTATTGCACCCTTAAAATCTTGCTGTACTTGTGCCGTGTTGCCTAAACTAAATAAAGCCGCGCTGACATCCTGGGGAGAATCCAATTTTTGGGCAATTGACAAACTTTGCTGTAATATCTGACGAGATTGATTCAAATCTCCTGCTAATTGCAGAGCATTCCCAAAAGACCGTAATTCTACTGCTTTACTAACTGAATTAGGTTTTGATTGTAACTCCTGCTGCAATTGAGTCAAGATCGTCAAAGCCCGACGGTAAAATCCCAAAACTTGCCATGCTTGTGCTTGATTGATGCGATCGCGGATAATGCCATTGCGATCGCCTAATTGCTTATAGCTAACTTCCGCACGTTGCCAGGTGTTGAGTGCCTGTTCAGCTTGTCCTAAGTCTAGTTGAATACTACCTTGAATATCTAGAATTGGAGCCAAAACCTGAAGATTTTGGGAATTAGAGGATTTTTCGAGCAACTTCAAGCTATCTGTAATTGCCTGTTGCGCTGGTGGTAAATTACCCAGTTTTTGATATGCCAACGCCAAATTACTTAATGCTACAGCTTGTTGCAATTCATTGCCTTGGCTGCCAAAACTTTTAACTGCTTGTTGCAAAACTTTAACCGCTTCTGCAAATTGTCCTGCCTCATACAGCACTTTACCCTGTTGCAGCAAGTCTTGTGTTTGTGCAGTCGGATTTTGGATTGAGACTCCAAGAGGTGCGATATTTTGTGTTTCTATAGTTGCAGCAACGGGAAAAGCAGTAACGCACAAAAAAGCTGTCACCACAACCAAGAGGATGAAAACAGGCAAGTTATAGTTTTTAAAGAAACGAATGAACCATCTGTTGCATCCGTTATATATCTGTTGCCACTGATTATTTTTATAACTCTTGAGTTTCATCGTAATTCCTCTCCCGATTCTTGGAGTAACGAATTATTGACTACAGGACATGGCAGAAGGAATAGAAGAACTTTGCCCAGACTGAGCCACAAGCATAATATCACCGTTACCATCAACTATCCATCTTTGAGCCTCCACAATCAGATCGCTAGATTTGGTCATAGTTGCAGTAGATAAATTATCCGCGATCGCTGTTGCTTGTGCGGGCAAATCTACCCAACCAGTAATCACTGCTCGTCCCTGCAACGGTTCGTTAGGACTTTGGGGTAATCCACCGCGTCCGGTGGCGATAAAACGACTGGCGTTTTGTCCTCTTTTAGGAGTGCAGCTTTGGGCGATTTGTTGGGATGCATCCACGAGGTTAGAGGGTAGTTGAATTAAGCCGCGACTGGGGTCAGTATCTGGACTGTTGATAGTTACTTCCCCACTCACTCCCAATTCTGAACTTGCTGTAATGTCGCTATTTTCGGTTGGGCTTTTTTGCGAGAGAATACCGAAAATACCGTTAGTTGTAATGTCAACTCTACCACCAATTCCTGTAAAGGCGTTAGCGCTGATATCGCTATTTTCTTTAGGAACTGCAACGATAAATCTTGAATTGATTTTGATGTTACCGCCATTGCCACCTAATTTTTCTGTACCTGCGTTGGTGGAGATTTGACTATTGCGGCGGAGTAAGAGTAAGTCGCTGTTGACGTTGATGTTACCACCGTTACCGGATGCAGATTCGGCATTGAGTTTACCTTGGTTATCTAAGGCAATTTTGGGTGAGTTGATTTCAATGTCGCCTGTGATTCCTGAACCTGTAGAACTGACAAATAAGCCACTGTTATCGCCGATATTTACTATGTTGTCAGGAAAGTTAGTAATGCGATCGCTGTAACTAGGGTCAATATTATTAATTATTAGCCGATCGTCAGCGTTGACAGTAATTTTACCTGCACGCCCATTGCTTGAAGTAGTGGTGGTGAGTTGTCCGCCGTTGAGTGCTTCAAAAATATTTGCATTTACCGTAATATCGCCACCCTTTTGATTATTTCTAGTGCGTGCATCCAGTAACGCACCGTCGGAGATGCGAAATATATTGCTGTTTACGGTGATATCGCCACCAATGCCAGTGGAACTAGAATCAGTAAATGTAAATAAAGCACTAGAAAATCTCCTCTCTTGACTAGTCCCATAAACATTTATGGCATCTTTTGCATTGATGCGAATATTCCCTGCATTCCCCACTCCTGAAGTTGAGGCAGAAAGTCGAGCGCCATCACTTAGAGAGAAGTCACCAGCATCGATGGTAATGCTACCGCCATTCCCATCCGTCCCCGTTTCCACATTGCTAAGAATCGCACTGGTAAAACCGTTTTTCTTCCCAGCAATATCAACAGCACCTGTTACCAAAATATTGACATTGCCTGCATTCCCCTGTCCTGCTGGTTGGGTAGCAGATGCACCACGAGTAACGGTTTGCAGTTGAGCGCCATCAGTAAGTGACAGTGTTGTAGCATTGATGTTGATATTGCCTCCTTTACCTACGCCTCCTGCTGACACGGTGCTGAAAATGTAAGCGTTACCTGCAAGGTCAACAGCATTTTTTGCACTTACTGTCACATTCCCTGCATTCCCCACTCCTGAAGTTGAGGCAGAAAGTCGAGCGCCATCACTTAGAGAGAAGTCACCAGCATCGATGGTAATGCTACCGCCATTCCCATCCGTCCCCGTTTCCACATTGCTAAGAATCGCACTGGTAAAACCGTTTTTCTTCCCAGCAATATCAACAGCACCTGTTACCAAAATATTGACATTGCCTGCATTCCCCTGTCCTGCTGGTTGGGTAGCAGATGCACCACGAGTAACGGTTTGCAGTTGAGCGCCATCAGTAAGTGACAGTGTTGTAGCATTGATGTTGATATTGCCTCCTTTACCTACGCCTCCTGCTGACACGGTGCTGAAAATGTAAGCGTTACCTGCAAGGTCAACAGCATTTTTTGCACTTACTGTCACATTCCCTGCATTCCCCACTCCTGAAGTTGAGGCAGAAAGTCGAGCGCCATCACTTAGAGAGAAGTCACCAGCATCGATGGTAATGCTACCGCCATTCCCATCCGTCCCCGTTTCCACATTGCTAAGAATCGCACTGGTAAAACCGTTTTTCTTCCCAGCAATATCAACAGCACCTGTTACCAAAATATTGACATTGCCTGCATTCCCCTGTCCTGCTGGTTGGGTAGCAGATGCACCACGAGTAACGGTTTGCAGTTGAGCGCCATCAGTAAGTGACAGTGTTGTAGCATTGATGTTGATATTGCCTCCTTTACCTACGCCTCCTGCTGACACGGTGCTGAAAATGTAAGCGTTACCTGCAAGGTCAACAGCATTTTTTGCACTTACTGTCACATTCCCTGCATTCCCCACTCCTGAAGTTGAGGCAGAAAGTCGAGCGCCATCACTTAGAGAGAAGTCACCAGCATCGATGGTAATGCTACCGCCATTCCCATCCGTCCCCGTTTCCACATTGCTAAGAATCGCACTGGTAAAACCGTTTTTCTTCCCAGCAATATCAACAGCACCTGTTACCAAAATATTGACATTGCCTGCATTCCCCTGTCCTGCTGGTTGGGTAGCAGATGCACCACGAGTAACGGTTTGCAGTTGAGCGCCATCAGTGAGTGACAGTGTTGTAGCATTGATGTTGATATTGCCTCCTTTACCCACGCCTCCTGCTTCTACAGTGCTGAAAATGTAAGCGTTACCTGCAAGGTCAACAGCATTTTTTGCACTCACTGTCACATTCCCCGCATTCCCCACTCCATAAGTTGAGGCAATAAGTTGAGCGCCATCACTTAGAGAAAAGTCACCAGAATCGATGGTAATGCTACCGCTATTGCCTTTTGATCCCAAACGTACTAAATTGCGAATTCTGCTCTCAGAACCTGCAATTTTGATTTCCCCAGTAGTATTTAGCGTAATATCTCCAGCAACGGTTTCAGGTGTCCCCAAACCTTCAGCAATACCAGCAGATAGCCTACTTCCTTCCAAAATCTCTAAATTATGGGCATTGATAGCAATATCACCCCCACCAGCACTTTGGACAGATATAGCTGCTTCATTGGTAAGCGATACCGAAGCACGAGTCACATTCTCAGGAAATTTCAAGCTGAGATTATCGCCATTAAAAAGAAGATTGACATTTCCAACTGCTGCTAACCCCCCTAATTCAACTCTCCCACCATAAGCATTTAACTGGCCGCCATCCATACTGACATTACCACCCACTAGCAGCAAACTTTTACCATCTCCTACTCGTAAACCAGATGCATTAAAACCTGCGGGATCTATTCCTGCTGGTGCAATTGACCTGTTTTCAATTCTGCCAGCCTGAAGTTGATTGAATAGCAAAGCTGAAGGATTAACTGTTAGTAATGCAGAAGGAGTCTGAGGATTTGTTGCACTAAATTCCAACCCATTGCCAAACACAAAAGAATTCGCCGTACTTGCCACAAACGAACCCGCTACATCTAGTCGTGCATTGTTCCCAAATAAAATGCCATTGGGATTAATCAAAAATAAATTTGCACCACCATCCACCCCCAAAGTACCAAGAATATTCGAGATATTACTTCCTGTCACCCGTGTGAGAATATTGGAGATTCCCGTGGGATTGGCAAAATAAACACGCTGCAATTCACCCACATTGAATTCCTGAAAACTATGGAAGAGGTTTGCACCGCGAATTGCTCCACCATCAATCCGGTCAGCAGCACTACCTTTGATATTTACATTGCCAGTGATTCTTGAAGAGTTATTACCCAATGTTCCATCAGGGGTAATCTGGGCTAAGGCGTGATTTTCACAAGGAAATATGCCATGAGCAAGCACTCCAATAATACTAATAGCTTCTAATAAATCTGAGTGCCAATTCCTATTTTTACAGGTTGTCATATCAGAACTAGCCTCGCTTGCTCATTTATTACCTGTGAATATGCAATTTTCTTACACCACGGCTTCGAGCCACATATTCAAGGGTTTTTTGTTAGCCGTCCCGATCAATTTTTCTACAATTAATTTCAGCAGATATTTTAACTAGATCGGAGTAAAGTTTTTAAAACTTAAAGTTAGGTAATGCATCTGATTGTTTCGATCGCTCTTGAGTTTCATCGTAATTCCTCCCGCGACTCTTGGAGTAACGAATTATTGACTACAGGACATGGCAGAGGGAATAGAAGAACTTTGCCCAGATTGAGCCACAAGCATAATATCACCGTTCCCATCAACAATCCATCCTTGAGCCTCGACAATTGAATTGCTAGATTTGGTGATAGTTGCAGTAGATAAATTATCCGCGATCGCTGTTGCTTGTGGTGGCATATCTACCCAACCAGTAATCACTGCTCGTCCTCGCAACGGTTCATTAGGACTTTGGGGTAATCCACCGCGTCCTGTAGCGATAAAACGACTGGCGTTTTGTCCTCTTTTAGGAGTGCAACCTTGGGCAATTTGTTGGGATGCATCCACGAGGTTAGAGGGTAGTTGAATTAAGCCGCGACTGGGGTCAGTATCTGGACTGTTGATAATTACTTCCCCACTCACTCCCAATTTTGAACTTGCTGTAATGTCGCTATTTTCAGTTGGGCTTTTTTGCGAGAGAATACCGAAAATACCGTTTGTTGTAATGTCAACTCTACCACCAGTTCCTGTAAAGGCGTTAGCGCTGATATCGCTATTTTCTTTAAGAACGGCGACAATGAAAGGGCTATTAATGGTGATGTTACCGCCATCGCCACCGAATTCGCTACTGCCAGCAGTGGTAGAAATTTGACTATGATTGCGTAGTAATAATAAGTCTTGCAACTTCAAGGTAATATTACCACCATTCCCCGATCTGGTTATGGCGGCGATCGCTCCTTGATTATCCAGGCTCAAAGAACGAGCTTGGATGTCAAGGTTGCCTGCCGTCCCCGCGCCGGTACTACTGACAGTGACTTCACCTCCATCCCGGACACTCATCTGCTCAGTTTCAACCTTTAAACTTCCCCCACTACCAGTACCTTCTGGCGTCACCGCAGCGCTGATTTGGCTGTTAAAGTTACCATTTGCTGATTTGCCAACGACTTCTACAGATTTCGACGCATGAATTCGTAATTTACCTGCATTGCCCACTCCAGCAGTTCCAACCGATACTACTGCACCACCTCTCACACTCAAGCGATCGGTTTCAATTGTTAAATCGCCACCGTTGCCTCTGGGTGGAATCACTGTTTCGTCTGCGTCTACTTCAACACCTGCATTGATACCTGTAGCATAGAGGTTATCAATAAGTGTATCAAATACTTCTACTTCCGAAGCCCGAATTGTGAGATTCCCAGCGTCGCCTTGACCAAAAGTAGCGACTTGCACTTTACCTCCATTACTGACACTCAAGCGTTTTGTCTCAATGGTCAAGTTGCCACCGCGACCCTCACCTCTAGGGTTTACCTGAGCAAATAAGCCAGCAGGATTTTCAAGATTAGATGTAAATGATTTGATTTTTCCGCTAATTTCCACTGACTCGGCAGCGTGAATAGTCAAATTTCCGGCAAACCCTTTACGATAAACACTGCTTCCCACTTGACTATCAATGATATTCATAGTGACAGTTTCAATGTTTATATTGCCAGCATTCCCTTGTCCAAAAGTACTGGCAGATAGTTGTCCTTGTCGGACAATCAACTGATTCGTATTAATTGCCAAATCTCCTGCTGTTCCTGTACTCGATGTTTGAGTTAACAAACTGCTGGGAAAGGGAAATAAACTATTACTATTAGTAGCAGATCCTATCAGTTTAACTGATTGGGAGGCATTGACTGTCAAGCTTCCTCCAGCCCCACTACTGCTAGTTCGAGCTGAAATCGCTGCTCCATCTTGGATTAATAACTGATTGGTGTTAATCGTAATCTTTCCTGCGGGCCCTATGTCATAGGCGTTAGAACTTATTCTGCTCGGATACCATCTATTAGGAAACTGTGGCAGAATAGCAGTACCGACTAGCTGCACTAATTCGGCATTTACTGTTATACTCCCTCCAACCCCTTTACCTTCGCTATCGGTTATAATTCCGGCTCCATTTTGGATGAATAACTGTCTAGTGTTAATCGTGATGTCTCCGGCGTCTCCTACTCCATTAGATGCAGCAAACATACCAGTAGAGCCTAAATTGGGATTATCTGGAATACCGATTATTTGCACTGATTCTGAGGCATTCACAGTCAAATTTCCTGCCACACCTGCATTCGTTGTACTAGATGAAATCTTTCCTCCTGCTAAGATTTGTAACTGTCTGGTGTTAATTGTCAGGTCTCCTGCATCTCCTGTCCCAGAATTTTCAGCAAATAAACCACTGCGAATTCCAGTAGGTGATTCTCCAACGACTTGCACTGATTCGGAAGCATTTACACTCAATCCTTTTCCAGGTAATGCTCCTAAAGTGCTGGCTTCAATCTTGGAACCTCCACTAACTGTAACTCCTTTACCCCACACCTGAATAGCGCCACCACCTTCGCCACTGGTACTGACTAAGGCTTGATTACTAAGTGAGATATCGGCTTTAGCTAGATTATCAGGAACAACCAAACTTAAATTATTACCATCCACATTCAGTCCGACTGTCCCCTCACCTGCAACTCCTGCCAATTCCACTCGCCCACCCGGAGCATTCAATTGACCTTCGTTGATGGCAATTTCTCCACCAACTAATAGCAGACTTCGAGCATCTGGTACTCGTAGACCCAAGATATTATCTCCTGCTGGTGCAATTGACCTGTTTTCAATTCTGCCAGCCTGAAGTTGATTGAATAGCAAAGCTGAAGGATTAACTGTTAGTAATGCAGAAGGAGTCTGAGGATTTGTTGCACTAAATTCCAACCCATTGCCAAACACAAAAGAATTCGCCGTACTTGCCACAAACGAACCCGCTACATCTAGTCGTGCATTGTTCCCAAATAAAATGCCATTGGGATTAATCAAAAATAAATTTGCACCACCATCCACCCCCAAAGTACCAAGAATATTCGAGATATTACTTCCTGTCACCCGTGTGAGAATATTGGAGATTCCCGTGGGATTGGCAAAATAAACACGCTGCAATTCACCCACATTGAATTCCTGAAAACTATGGAAGAGGTTTGCACCGCGAATTGCTCCACCATCAATCCGGTCAGCAGCACTACCTTTGATATTTACATTGCCAGTGATTCTTGAAGAGTTATTACCCAATGTTCCATCAGGGGTAATCTGGGCTAAGGCGTGATTTTCACAAGGAAATATGCCATGAGCAAGCACTCCAATAATACTAATAGCTTCTAATAAATCTGAGTGCCAATTCCTATTTTTACAGGTTGTCATATCAGAATCAGCCTCGCTTGCTCATTTATTACCTGTGAATATGCAATCAATTTTTTGAGAAATTTATCTATAATTAATTTCATTTCAGCAGATATTTTGACTAGATGAGAGTAAAATTTTAAAAAATTAAAATTAATTAATAGACATTTAGTGAAATTAAATATGCGTTATCCAGAACCCTTGTAAGCAGTTTAAAGAAAAAATAGCACTATAGATGAATTGCTTTACCACTAGCAATAACCAGGATTTTAAATCCATTGAGTATCAAAAGAGTCTTGTCCAGTACCATAAATTAAATCGCCATACTCCTGCCAATGAGTTAGTTCCTGCTGCGAAAGTTGGGGTAAGTGCAGCACAGAAAGATTTTCCAGTAATTGCTGCCTATTTTTTGGGGCTGTAAGTGCCAGACACACTGCCCGATGGCTTAGTGCCATTCGGTAACAGTCTGCTGCTAGTGGTGGTTTTTGTTGCCAGTTGGGATGCCCCTTAAGTAATGACCCCCAACGAGTACAGGTAAACGCTACTACTGGGATACCTGCCTTTGAAGCGCTGGGAAGAACATCTTCTTCAGCTTTTCGATGTGCCATATTATAACGGAGCATCAGCACATCAATGTGACGTGCTTCAATTAATTGTTTGGCAATAGGTAGGTTGTGAGTTGTGACTCCTACATAACGCACGAGTTTTTGATCTTTCCAAGAATGCAGTTCGTCAAGTACCGCTTGAAGTTGACCTATGTCATCAGCAGGGGAAACATATTCAGCAAAAAATACATCCACTTGCGCGATATTTAAACGATGGCGCACGCAGTCCAAGTAATTGCGTAAAGATTCTATATTCCGATTTTCACTACCTGTTGCTATCAAGGTCTGCTCACGCTTTACTACCAACAGAGATTTCAAGCCATCCAAGAAGTTTTCCGATTCCAAATTGTAAAAGAAAAAGTAATTGATCCCCGCTTCAAATGCCAATGAAACAGTTGCAGCATCTATCGATTGCCCTGCTAAACCAAGAATGCTTGCTGGCTGTCTGTGTATAGTTACTAACTCCACGTCAACGCTCCAATTCTCACTTTTACTCTATTACACCTTCATGATGTTAGTGAAAACTCAATGAATCTTAATTTTTAATCATCTTCTGCAATGATTGATAAAAATTGGTTAACTTATGAAAAAAGGAAGTCAGGAGGATTGAATTAGGAGCTACAAGTTGGAAACCACGCAATCATGTCACGGGTAAGTATATAGCAATTCCTAGTTACGTGAGGTACAGAAATAATGTTTTTAAACGCAGAGGAGCGCAGAGTCAAACGCAAAGGTACGCAGAGGCTTACCTAATTTTATTAGTGATTTACTCAGTACCTTAGCAGGTCGGGAAACGCTATAATAAAATATAAAATTATTACTGTCGAATCTTATTTCACAATGATATAAGCTAGTATTCTCACGCCAGAATGTATATTTCAACCAAATAAAGTAATTGAGCTTTAAAACGCTTTAATTCATGCAGAACTCTAGTTAATATCGTCACATTCGTCAAGCGTCAACAGAATGGCTCCATGTTAATTTAAGATTTTTTGTGTGCAATGAAAAAGCCTGGATTTATTGAGCGTCATCACCTGTGGACAGAAATTCAAAAAGAAGCATCTAAAAAGCTTGAGGCTGTTATCAAAGAACGGGATCTATTGTTGATTCGTACCGCTTGGTCAGACCAGCATGGGATTGTTCGCAGCAAATCGCTCTTACCACAGACATTTTTCAGCGCCTTAGAAAACGCTATGCAAATCAGCACAGGCACATTCCTGTTTGATACTGGTGATGCAATAGTATTTAACCCGTTTGTTCCTGGCGGTAGTTTAGATATGCCTTTGATGACAGGTGCGCTAAATCTTGTGGCTGTTCCTGTCCCTGATACCTTCAAAATTCTGCCTTGGGCAAAACGTACTGGTTTTATTCTCTGTAACGAGTACTTTCAAAATGGTCAGGTAATGCCCTTTTCCAGTCGCGGTATTTTGCGCCAATCATTGGTAGAGTTACATCAAAGGGGATTGGAGTATATTGTCGGCTTAGAAGTTGAGTGGTATTTGGCAAAGTTAGAAGATCCAATGTTAGCGATCGCTAATGTTGGTACTTCTGGAAAACCTGGTGAACCTGCTAAAGTTAGCGCTGTAGAGAATAGTTTCCAATATCTTTTAGAATCCCACAATCCAGAGATTCACGACTTACTGCGCGTTTTAGCAGAAAACTTAGTTGAAATGGGATTACCTTTAAGGAGTGTACAAAATGAAGGAGGTGTCGGTCAATTTGAATTTACAATCGCTCTTTGCAGTCCGTCGGCGATCGCCCACCAGAAGACTATTTAAAACAGGTGACTAACTGGGAGCAAAGAGAATATTTTGAATTATTTTGAAGTCAATAATTCCTAGAAATATCGCGCTTTTAAGGATGATTATTAAGATATTTAAGTGAATCTTTTGATAATTACCTGCCCCACCATCCCCAGTTCCCAGTCCCCAGTCCCTTGCTATACTGTTTCACAATTGCGCCCCGTTCATACTTGCTGTAAGAAAAATTATTATATTTTTAACTTTATACAAGCAATGATTATACAAAAGTAAATATTTGTTAAAGGATAAATTAATACTTATTTTGGTAAGTCAAACTTCGCCAATTTCCGAGGTTGAGTTGATGTATAAACTCTTTTTTTGGCAAAGGTATTAGTATGTAATATGTCATATAATACAGGAGATATTTAAGTTCAGTTGTTATAGGAGAAAGATTGTGTCTGAAAACAAACCAGAAAAGTTGAATTCACAAGCAGTACCATTCTTCGCTCGATTCTTGGAAGGGCAAAGCCTTGAAGACCTTTCTGATGAAGACTCAAAAGCGATTATCGGTGGTAAATGTAATAATGCCACAAACAAGAATAAGGATGAACTTGTAACAACTCTGAAGTTTCCATCCGATCAAGAAGATGGCGCAGTAACTAAGAAGTACCCTTCTGATAGTGATGAATACGCTGTTACTCAGAAGTATCCTTCAGATGGCGATGATGACAGTTCGCCGTCTAAACCTGTATAGCTGCATACTTTTGATTACACCAGAGATGCGGTTTTAAAACTATTGTCAGTATAAAAATACAGTTAGTGCCAACTTCGTCTAGGGGTTGGCTTCTCATTAAAATTAAGTTCACTTTTTTAAAATTTTGCTTTCTCAAGAGTTAACAATAGTGAAAATGCAAAAACTAATAAAAATATTTTATGCACCTCGATCGTGATGTAGTTTTATTAATCACCCATAGTGGTGATTATTTTACAATAGATAAAGTTGCAGAAGCGGTATCAAAGCTAGGCGCACAGCCATTTCGTTTTGATACTGATAAGTTTCCGATCGCACTCCAACTCCAGGCTAATTTAAGTAACTCTGGTAGCAATCATTCACTGATATATAACGATCGCTCCCTCAACACCGAGCAAGTGCAAGCAGTATGGATGCGGCGTATTTGGCAACCCGATCTCGGTCAAGAATTGGCTCCACAATTTCAAGCAGCCTGTTCTAATGAATCACTCGCAGTCTTAGATGGCTTTTGGGACAGCCTGAGAGATGCTAAGTGGGTGGATGATTTACACCGGATAAGTGCAGCCGAAAACAAGTTACGCCAACTGCGGGTTGCATCGGAAGTAGGTCTTGTTATACCTCGGACTCTTGTCACCAACAATCCTCAAGAAGCACGAGAATTTTTCCACCAAGTTAAGGGAAAAATGATTGTCAAGCTGCTTAGACCTCTTTCTTCTGGGATGCAAGCCTCTTCTTTTTTCATGTATACCAGCGCCGTTAAAGAAGAAGACTTACTTGATGCTGAAACACTGCGCTATTGTCCAGTTATGTTTCAAGAACAAATCCCTAAACAGCAAGAACTACGAGCAGTATATGTGAATGGCAATCTGTTTGTCGGGGCGCTAGATGCGTCTGAATATGCAGCATCTACCCAGGATTGGCGACGCGAGACAAAAAAGATTCTTACCTGGCAACCACATCAATTACCCGATCGACTAATTCGTTGTTTGGATGCCTTTATGGCTAAGTTTGGGCTGATTTTTGGAGCATTTGATTTAATTAAAACGCCATCAGGAGAATATGTTTTTTTAGAAATTAATCCTACAGGAGAGTGGGGAATGCTGGAGAGAGATTTGGACTATCCAATTGCTTTTGCGATCGCATCTGCACTACTTTCAACAAGTCCGAAGTAAAATGCTCTTACTTAAAAATTCCAAACTAACTGATAACCCAATACGCTTGGGTTAAGGCTGAATGGAACTAAGTTAAAATATAGCCCCTGCCCTGACTGGTTAAGAGCCTCCAGGCTGGGAATCCATCCTGGGAGGCTCCGCCTCCAGTGGCTTGACCAGAGGCAGAGCCTCTGGCAATACATTCCCAGTCTTCAGACTGGGAACGAGGCGAATTTATTTATGGGGATTATTAATTTTGAATTTTGAATGCGTGAATTTTGAATTCGGAGCGAAGCGACGTGACTATTTTAATCATTACTCACAGCCAAGATAACGAAAGTATTCCTTTAGTTATTCAGGCAATTGAAGCCCAAGGAAAGAAAGCATTTCGTTTTGACACAGACCGATTTCCCACAGAAATGCAGTTAGATATTTACTATGGTAGTAGTCAGCGAGTGATTTTGAGTGTCGATGACCAGACATTAGATTTAAATGAAGTGTCAGCAGTTTGGTATCGGCGCATTGCAATTGGGTCAAAAATTCCCAACTCGATGGACAGGCAACTTAGAGAAGCCTCACTGAAAGAATCTCGCGTCAGCATTGAGGGAATGATTGCTAGTATCAGGGGGTTTCATCTTGACCCTCTGCCAAATATTCGCCGAGCCGAAAATAAGCAACTGCAATTACAAATAGCAAGAGATATCGGTCTAGATACGCCTCGCACTCTGACTACAAATAATCCAATAGCAGTAAAGCAATTTGCCCAAGAGTGTCAGCAGGGAATGATTACCAAAATGCTCTCTTCCTTCGCTATTTATGATGAACAAGGGCGAGAAAAAGTTGTATTTACAAATCCAATTTCCTCAGAGGATCTAGACAACCTTGATGGTTTACGTTTCTGCCCAATGACATTTCAAGAAAAGATTCCCAAGGCATTGGAATTGCGGACAATTATTGTCGGTAAACGCGTGCTAACGGCTGCGGTTGATTCTCAAGCTTTGGATAAGGCACGTTACGACTGGCGCAAACAGGGAATCGCCTTACTCGACGCTTGGGAGTCATACACTTTGCCCGAAGATGTCGAAGAGAAATTGCTCAAACTCATGGCAGAATTTGGTTTAAATTATGGGGCGCTTGATATTATTTTGACTCCTGATGGTCGTCATGTATTCTTGGAAGTTAACCCAGTTGGCGAGTTCTTCTGGCTGGAACGCTGTCCTGGTTTACCGATTTCCCAGGCGATCGCTGAGGTTTTAAATAATTCAGTTAGTTGATTACAAATTCTCTTTATAGGATGTCTGAAAAGTTCTTTTATATACATCTAATCCTTGGAGATCCCCCTAAATCCCCCTTAAAAAGGGGGACTTTAAGACTCTTATTCCCCCCTTTTTTAAGGCTACGGTGTACACACAAGTGTTGGTGCAGTGTATCTATCCCGCCTCGGAATAAATTCCGAGTCTCATAACCAAAGTCCTCTAAAAGAGGACTAAACTAAATTTCTTGTTTAGTCCTCTTTTAGAGGACTTTAGCTTATCAGCCCGGAACTAAAGTTCCGGGCGGGATATTTGCTCAGTGTGAGACTTTCACTTGAACAGAAATATTGGGTGGGTAGGATTTTTAGAGATGTGTGTACACCGTAGCTTTTTTAAGGGGGTTAGGGGGGATCGATAAATATTTGATACTTCTCAGACATCCTCTTTAGCTGGCGTTGCGATACCGCGTTTAACTAGACTCGCTTCAAGTTCCTGAATAAATTTTAAGTCTTCCTCCAATAAAGGTTGGCTTTCGCTAGAAGAAAGATTTTTTTCCAGAAAAGCAAATGCTTGCCGAAATTGACGCGGATTTGCTTTAATTAGCGATTCAAAGTGACAGGAAATAATCTGCTGAAAATCCCAACTTGCAACTGTATCAGCCCATTTGAGGACTTGTTTTGGTGCTTGAGGAAAAATGAGGATTTGCAAAATCGGTGCGACAAATGGTCGTCCCTGGCCTCGTAGAGCGTCGAATGCCTGCTTCCAGGTTGCTTGCCAGCGAAAAGGAAATAAACCAAAGTACGTTTTTAGCGATCGCTCTGGTGCTTTGAGAGCATCACGAAACATCTGTCCGATTGAAGCAACTTCCAAAGCACTTGGACGGAAGTAAAGCGCAAACAGTGAAATGCGTTGCCATCCTTTGCGACGGTTGTCTTCATTGTCCTCGATTGTCTCCGAGGCATTGTCCCTGGCATGAAACAGTAAGGGATAAGGATCTAATTGGAGGATTTCTGGTGGGTCAACTGGCACAGAAAGTATAGAATCAGTTACAAGCAGAGTACGCGATCGCTTGTGAAACAATGCAACTTCTGCAAAAGATCCTCGTCCCAAGTCGATGTCTAATATTGCATAGTCAAACTCCAGAGCAAAGGGAGCAAGGCTTGAGTCCTCTGGGAGTTCTTGAGTTCGTTTTTGGGGAAAACCTAGCCAACTAAGCGGCAGATTGAACGGGAAACTCCACTGGTGCGGGGCAACAAACACTTGTGCTTGAGGAAAGCGACGAGCAAAGGGGCCAACGAAGACTTTATGCTCCAGACCAGAACTGGTTGGCAGTAAGATATACTTAACTTCACCATGCTTTGCTACCAACTCATTAACCAAGCGGACACACTCAGTTGTGGGAGCAACGGGTGCATAAACCAGAAGTCCTCCGCCAAAAAGCTTGACGACAGTCATACGAATCGGCACGATGGTGTAGAGAATGCCGTGAAGCTGATCGAATGTCCAAATAGTGTCCTGAACTATTTCCTGACGAATTGTCCGCCGCCTGCCATAGGGGTAGAGTGGGACAGCAGCCCAGAATGGCCATGACCAATCCTTGGGGTTGTTCAAAGGAGACATCCCTCGATCTCGTACTTCAACTCTCGACTGAGATCCAAGTGAATTCATCGTCGTTTTATTGTCCTGGCGCGGGCCAGTTGTGAGAGTGCTGTAGTGGCTACAAGATTGGTATAGCACGCTTGTCGAGCGAGAGCAACTGGCTAGAATCTCCACACAACACTTGTCGGTAATTGAACTATTTTACTGGTATTTAACTGCTTAACTGTTCATCTCATCGTCAGCCTTACCCTGAGAACTCCGATGTTCTAAACTGGAACTACATTGTTAGCGATCGCCGATCGCACAAATCACGTTTAAGGATGGAGCATTTTGGGATTTATATCAAGTCCGGGTAATTCATTGTACCCTTCCCACTCTTCGGACTACAGTTTACACACAAGTCGAATTACCCCCCTTAATCCCCCCTTATAAAGGGGGGAAATAGGAAATTTGGTTCCCTCCCCTTTATACTACGGTGTACACACATCTTGGTAATGAAGCCCGAATCCTGGATTTACCCCCCTTAATCCCCCCTTGCAAAGGGGGGAAATATCCGGTTCTCCCCCTTTGCAAGGGGGAGTTAGAGGGGGTGAAAAGGACTTGTGTGTACACCGTAGCCCCTTTATAAGGGGAGGGTTAGGGTGGGGTAAAACCTTAGTTAATCAACTATTTGAGACTTGTGTGTACACCGTACTACTAGAATTTCGATAGGAGGTAAAAACAATGCTACGAACCATTGAAGGAATTTATAAAAACGGCAAAATCGAACTAGCTGAAAAACCACAAGGCATTACTGAAAGCAAAGTCTTTGTTACTTTCTTAGAAACAAAACCCATGACTTGGCCAGAAACTATTATGCAACATCAAGGTGTAGTAGAAAGTATTATTTTTGAGTCCTACCGGGACGAACTGCTACCACCTAACGAAATCGAGTTTTAATGATGGGTTATTTACTCGCATAATTACGGCGCTTATGTTGCCCACCCCACAAAAATTATATAAATTTTAGATATGCAAACTAGATGTGTTTAGCTTTTTGTTGTAACATCTAATGTTCGAGAATTTCAAAGAGTAAACGGTTTGCAAATAAAGAATTGGCGTTCTTCTTAAATTACATATCAATGTATTGGAAATGGGGCTTTAGGCTATTAATCGGATTTTTTGGGCTGTGGCTACTGTTGGATCTGGGTTGCCGTTTGGGAGCAGAGATTTTTTGGTTTCGGGAAGTCGGCTATCTCCAAGTATTTTTGTTGAGGCTGCTGACTCGTGGTATTTTGTGGGTAGTCGTGGCTGGAATAACTGCTGCCTATCTACTGCTAAACCTGGCTTTAGCACAACGGCTAAAATATTCCCAGTCTCTAAAGATTGAGCAAGCAGAACTCAACAGTGAATTAACAAATTTTCTCAGTCCTAATTATCCAAGACGCAACGAAACCCGGATACTTACGCCACAACGCCCTCAAGCATTAAAATTGCGCTGGTTATTACCCTTAACTCTGATATTGAGCTTGTTAATTGGGTTAATGCTGGCTCACTATGGTCAAATTGCTCTTTTGTACTGGCATTCTCCAGTTAATCAGGCTATTCTACCCGTTCCCGCTCTATTTCGACCGGAGACAATCTGGCAACTTTTGAAGCAGATTGTCTCTCAAGTCTGGTATCTCGGTTTAATTGGGGGAGTAGCGATCGCCATTTTAATCTATCCGCAATTTTTACTGACTGCGATCGCAATTCTCTCTAGTCCCATTTTTGCCTTTATCATCTTTCGACACTGGCCAAAGGTGCTGGAATATTTGCACCCTACACTTTTCAACAGCACTGAGCCTTTATTTGGTCGAGATATCAGCTTTTACGTGTTTTCCTTACCTTTTTGGGAACTGCTAGAACTCTGGCTGATGGGTTTATGTTTGTATGGCTTCGTCGCCGTTACTCTCACTTATCTTTTGTCGGCGGATAGTTTGAGTCAGGGGATTTTCCCTGGTTTTTCACCCCAGCAACAGCGTCATTTATTCGGTATGGGTGGCTTGTTGATGCTGGTAGTGGCTTTTAGTTATTGGCAAAGTCGCTATGAACTGGTGTATTCTAGCCGGGGAGTGAGTTATGGTGCTTGCTATACGGATGTGACAGCCCAGTTGCCAGCTTACACGGTTTTGGGGATTGTGGCAGTAGCGATCGCAACTTACCTCCTTTGGCGAACGTTTTTCTGGAAATCCAAATCTCGGTATCGTCGCTTTTTCTTTTACGGGTTAGGGGTTTATTTAGTATTAGTTGTAGCTGCTGATGTTGTTTTACCCACTGTGGTGCAATATTTAATTGTTCAACCTAATGAGTTGCAACGAGAGCAACCCTACATTCAGCGGACTATTGCCTTAACTCGTCAAGCATTCGATTTAGAGGCGATTGATTCTAGAAGCTTCAACCCGCAAGGAACACTGACTGAAGTTGATATTCAAAAGAATGCCTCGACAATTCGGAATATTCGCCTCTGGGATGAGCGACCACTTTTAGAAACTAACCGTCAACTGCAACAAATTCGGCCGTATTATCGGTTTCCCGATGCCGATATCGATCGATATACTCTCAAAACAGATGAACCTTCACCTCAGCCGCCAGAACCTAAGCAAGAAGCAGTTGACTCAACAGAACGGCGGCAAGTATTAATTGCCGCGCGAGAATTAGATTACACTGCCGTACCACAGGAAGCTCAAACATGGGTTAATCGTCATTTAATTTATACCCACGGCTTCGGGTTTACTGTTAGTCCAGTTAATACAGTTGGGCCGGGTGGACTACCAGAATATTTTGTTAAAGATATTAGCGGTAATAGTAGCGCTCTCACAACTTCTAATCAAGCCGTTCGTGAAAGTATTCCCATTGGGCAACCCCGGATTTATTACGGTGAAATTACGAATACTTATGTAATGACTGGCACAAGAGTTAGAGAGCTAGACTACCCTAGCGGTAGTGATAATGTTTACAACTCTTATGAGGGTCTAGGTGGCGTTGAAATCGGTTCAATATGGCGACGGTGGCTATTTGCAATGTATTTGAAAGATTGGCAGATGGTGCTGACGCGGGACTTTTTGCCAGATACAAAAGTGCTACTGCGACGAAATGTCAAGCAAAGAATTCAAGCGATCGCACCCTTCCTTAAATTTGACAGCGATCCTTATTTAGTTGCTGCTGCTGCTAATCAAGATTTCCCCAGTAATCCCAGTTATCTTTATTGGATTGTTGATGCTTATACAACCAGCGATCGCTATCCCTATTCAGACACGGGTAGCGATGGTATCAATTACATTCGCAATTCTATCAAAGTAGCGATCGATGCCTATCACGGCACTGTAAAGTTTTACATTGCCGATCGAAGCGATCCAATCATTGCCACTTGGTCAGCGATATTTCCCAATATGTTCAAACCGCTCAGTACAATGCCAGTCAATCTCCGCAGTCATACCCGATATCCAGAGGACTTTTTCAAAATTCAATCTGAGCGGTTGATGACCTACCACATGACCGACCCCCAAGTATTTTACAACCGGGAAGACCAGTGGCAGATTCCGAATGAAATCTATGGTAGCGAACCTCGTCCGGTAGAGCCGTATTATTTGATTACAAGTTTACCCACCGGAGACTTTGTTGGCGAAGCCTCTGGTAGAGAAGAATTTCTTCTGTTTTTACCTTATACTCCCAAACAACGGACTAATTTAATCGCTTGGTTAGCGGCGCGATCGGATGGCAAAAACTACGGTAAGCTGCTGCTATATGTCTTTCCTAAAGAACGCCTGATTTACGGAACAGAGCAAATCGAGGCGCGGATTAACCAAGATCCAGTAATTTCTCAGCAAATTTCCTTATGGAATCGCCAGGGTTCGAGAGCGATTCAAGGTAATCTACTAGTAATTCCCATTCAGCAATCGCTGCTGTATGTCGAGCCAATCTATATAGAAGCCACACAGAATAGTCTGCCAACCTTGGTACGAGTAGTAGTTGCTTACGAAAACCGGATTGTTATGGCGCAAACCTTAGAACAAGCATTGCAAGGAATTTTTAAACCAGAAGTGACACCAGCGCCGACGATTATCCGTCCCTTTGAAGAAGCAGCCCCGCCGGGTTAAGTAGGGGCGCAAGGCCGACTAAAAGTATAAAAGTTCTTCGCAGTCTTTGCAATTGCCCCGTAAAGGTAGATTATTAATTAAGTTTTAATATAAAACGAGTTAAAAAAAGCGCATTTTTTTAACTCTATTCTCCCTATTTTATTTCAGTTTTTTCATCTGAAAACTTTCCTTTCAAAATTGCAGTGACTTTTTTACATACCCCCAAACTCCTTTTCAAAAGCTGCACATAAGATTCAAATTACCGTGTAATAACCTGATAATCAAGGGGTGATAGAAAATATCCTACTTTTCCTACTTTTCCCACCTTTCTTGCTTTTTATCTATACATAGGCAATTTCCAATCAGATGTGAAGATGAAAAGGAATATTAAAATTATCTTATGAAATATTTATTATGGGATATTTATAATACAGCGATCAGCTAGAAAATTTATTATGTCTTTTTTAAATCGGAAAAGTAAATTTTTCAGTAAGTTTAATCGCCGAGATTTAAAGACTAGCTTGATTATATCTAGCATATTTTTATTTTTAGGAACTACTGGTGGTGTGGTGCAAATTAAAACAGCACAGAAGTCAGAGTTCACACTACAACTTTTACATACTTCCGACCAAGAAGCAGGTGTCCCGGCGCTGAAGGATGCACCGAACTTTTCGGCGGTGTTGAATGCACTGAAAAATCAGGATATTAATCGTGACGGGAAGCCTGATTATCCTAATACTTTAATCCTTTCATCTGGAGATGCTTATATTCCCAGTCCCTTTTTATTTGCCAGTGACACAGTTTTTGGTGGACAGGGGCGGGGAGATATCTTAATTTTAAATGCTCTTGGGTTTGGTGCGATCGCCTTTGGCAATCACGAATTTGATTTAGGTACGGGTGTTGTCGCTGACTTGCTGCGTGCTAAAGAAGATTACCCAGGTACAAAATTTCCCTATCTCAGCGCAAATCTAGACTTCAGCACTGATAAAGACCTGGCAAAATTAGTTACTGCTGATGCGCAAGAGGCAAATAAAATTCCGAATAAAATTGCCCGTAGCACCATTATTACTGTCAATGGTGAAAAAATTGCTGTAGTTGGGGCAACAACTCCCACACTGCGGACTATTTCTTCTCCCGGTGGTGTGACTGTCTTGCCTAAAAAATTTAATGACCGCGATGCCGCAGATATCGCTGCCTTAGCTGCTGAAATTCAAACTTCTGTTGATACATTGCTGACAAAAAATCCAGAGATTAATAAGGTCATTTTGTTGGCACACATGCAGCAAATTGCGATTGAACAAAAGCTAGCAAAATTACTTAAGGGAGTAGACATTATTGTTGCTGGTGGTTCCAATACCTTACTAGCCGACAAAACAGACCGTCTGCGAGTGGGTGATAAATCTGCTGGAACTTATCCAATCATCAAAAAAGCCGCAGATGGTAATCCGATAGCTGTAGTTAATACCGATGGTAACTATCGCTATGTCGGTCGTCTAGTAGTTAACTTTGATGCCAAGGGAGTAATTATTCCTAAAAGTATTGACCCCAAAATTAGTGGTGCTTATGCGACTGATTCCCAAGGGGTAGCAGCTGTAGGCGGGAAACCCGATGCTAAAATTGTTGCGATTACAGAAGCGCTCAAAAAAGTGATTATTGCCCAAGATGGTCAGATTTTTGGGAAAACCAACGTTTTCCTCAACGGCTGGCGGGGTGATGTCCGCACCCAAGAAACCAATTTAGGGAATTTGACAGCTGAAGCTAATTTAGCGATCGCAAAGAGATACGATCCTAAAACTGTCATTTCCATTAAAAATGGTGGCGGTATCCGTGACAATATTGGTATATATACCTTTCCCCCAGGTTCGACTCGCTCGCGGGATGTTATCAAACTGCCACCCCAAGCAAATCCTGTGGCAGGTAAGAAAGAAAAGGAAATTTCCCAACTTGATATCACCAATGCTTTACGGTTCAACAATGGCTTGACTTTAGTAACTTTGAATGCGAAAGAACTACTAGTAATAATTGAACACAGTGTAGCAGGCATCGCACCAGGTGCTACCCCTGGCAGTTTTCCCCAAATAGCGGGATTAGCCTTTAGCTTTGATCCAGATTTGCCAGCAGGTAAGCGTGTTAAATCCCTAGCTATCAAAGATGGAAAAGGCAAAATTATTGATGTAGTGGTGAAAAATGCAGAGTTAGTGGGTGACTCTAATCGCATCTTCCGCGCTGTCACCTTAAACTTCCTCGCAAATGGTGGTGATGGTTATCCTTTTCCTAAAAGAGAACGGGTTGATTTGATATCAAAAGATGCTAAACGTACAGGTTTAGCTACCTTTGCTGCTGATGGTTCTGAACAAGATGCATTAGCAGAATATCTGGCTGCTAACTTTAAACAGATTCCATTTGCTCAGGAGGATGTACCAGCTACCGAAGATACTCGCATTCAAAATCTGAAGCTGCGTAAAGATGTGGTATTTTGAATCAATGGTTAGAATTCCAGTAATTGATTTCACTAATTTTACTAAGGGCAACGCAATAACTCGGCAAGCTGTCATCAAACAAATTTATGAGGCTTGTCATGAAATTGGCTTCATGTACTTGCAAAATTCGGGAATATCAAAAGACCTAATCGAGGAAGTATTCACTCACAGCAAATCTTTTTTCAATTTAGCTTTAGAAGTTAAGCAAAAACAAGCTTGGAGTGATGAATTTAGTAATATGGGTTACGTTGGGATTGAAAGAGAACGTCTTAACCCCAATCAACCAGGCGATTTAAAAGAGGCATTTAATGTAAACAAACAAGCGGTAGGGATAGATGCTTCTCTTGTCACCTTCTACGCTGGTTGTACAGAACTTGCTAATACGATATTACAAGCTTATGCGTTGGCATTGGAATTGCCAGAAGATTTTTTTACTATCAGACATAATCAACAAAATCATACCTTGCGACTATTGCACTATCCGCCATTGCAGACACCAGCAAAACCCGGACAGGTGCGTGCTGGCGAGCATTCCGATTATGGCAGTATTACCTTACTTTTCCAAGATGACATTGGCGGGTTAGAAGTACAGACAGTATCTAGAGAGTGGATTGTTGCGCCTGCAATTCCTGATACTGTAATAGTCAATACTGGCGATTTAATGCAACGGTGGACAAATCATCGATTTTGCTCAACTAAGCATCGAGTGATGATTCCCACTGATAAAAGAGTGAATCAGTCGCGGTATTCTATGGCTTTTTTCTGTCATCCTAATGATGATACAGAAATTAGTTGTTTGGAGAGTTGCCAGAAAGAACAATCGCCTATCTATCCGCCTATTCTGGCGGGAGAATATCTTTTACAACGTTTACAAGCAACTTATGGTAATTCGTAATTCGTAATTCGTAATTCGTAATTAAGAAAGACCTGAGACCTCTTGCATAAGTCGAATAGACCCCCCTTTACAAAGCTACGGCGTGCACACAAGTCAAATTACCCCCCTTAATCCTCCCTTGTAAAGGGGGGAAAAAGAAATCTAGTTCCCTCCCCTTTACAGGGGCTACGGTGTACACACAAGTCTTGAAATCCTACCTAACACTTGGTTTCGTCGCCTAGCTATCTTGTTGTACGATCGCTCCCAAACCTTGTCCGCAGCGAGGAGGAACGACGACGCAATCACAAAAACTATTGGATAATGCGATTACTTCGCTGCGCTCGTAATGACCATTTAAAGGGTTCATAAAGCCTGAAACCCTTGCTGCTACAACTTGTGTGTACACCGTAGCCTTTACAGGGGAGGGTTAGGGTGGGGTCAAAAATATTTGATACATCAATTATGACTTTTCAAACATCCTCTTAGCTCGACTTTATCCATTTTTAATTCAATCAAGCAGCGTAAACAGCAAT
>NZ_JAVRCB010000011.1:0-109713 GCF_034530955.1 Nostoc sp. DedQUE05
TCCGCGCTTGGATGGCTCCTCAAGATCAACCCCACGAACAATTTGTATTCCCTGAGGAGGTATTACCACGTGGTAACGCTCTCTAATAGACCAAATATCTTAGGCGGCGCTGGACGCGACCAAGAATCCACCGGGTTTGCCTGGTGGTCTGGTAACGCACGTTTAATCAACTTATCTGGCAAACTACTGGGTGCTCACGTTGCCCATTCTGGTTTGATTGTATTTTGGGCTGGAGCGATGACTTTGTTTGAAGTCGCTCACTTCATTCCTGAAAAGCCCATGTACGAGCAGGGCTTGATCCTGTTACCTCACCTCGCCACTCAGGGCTGGGGTGTTGGTGCTGGTGGTGAAGTTATCGATACTTTCCCCTACTTTGTTGTCGGTGTACTCCACCTAATTTCCTCAGCCGTCCTTGGCTTTGGCGGTATCTATCATGCCGTTCGCGGTCCAGAAACCTTAGAAGAATATTCTTCTTTCTTTGGTTACGACTGGAAAGACAAGAACAAGATGACCAACATCATCGGATTCCATTTGATTATTTTGGGATTCGGTGCATTGCTTTTAGTGTTAAAGGCAATGTTCTTTGGTGGGTTGTATGACACCTGGGCACCAGGTGGTGGTGATGTTCGGATTATTACCAATCCGACATTGAACCCAGCAGTTATCTTCGGCTATGTAATCAAGTCTCCCTTTGGCGGCGAAGGCTGGATTGTCAGCGTCAATAACTTAGAAGATGTGGTCGGTGGTCACATCTGGGTTGCCTTTATCTTAATTTCTGGTGGTATTTTCCACATTCTTACCAAGCCTTTTGCTTGGTCGCGTCGTGCATCCATCTGGTCTGGTGAGGCTTACCTCTCCTACAGCTTGGGCGCTCTTTCTCTGATGGGCTTCATTGCCTCAATCTTTGTTTGGTTCAACAACACTGTTTATCCAAGCGAGTTCTTTGGTCCTACCGGTCCAGAAGCTTCTCAAGCTCAGGCTTTGACCTTCTTGATTCGTGACCAACGCTTGGGTGCTAACGTCGGTTCTGCCCAAGGCCCTACTGGTCTAGGTAAATACCTGATGCGCTCTCCAACTGGTGAAATCATCTTTGGTGGTGAAACCATGCGTTTCTGGGATTTCCGCGGCCCTTGGTTGGAGCCTCTACGTGGTCCTAATGGTCTTGACTTGGAAAAAATCAAGAATGATATTCAGCCTTGGCAAGCTCGTCGCGCTGCTGAATACATGACCCACGCTCCTCTGGGTTCTTTGAACTCCGTAGGTGGTGTGGCTACCGAAATTAACTCCTTCAACTACGTATCTCCTCGCGCTTGGTTGGCGACTTCTCACTTCGTACTAGCATTCTTCTTCCTAGTTGGTCACTTGTGGCACGCTGGTCGCGCACGGGCTGCGGCTGGTGGTTTTGAGAAAGGAATTAACCGTGATACTGAGCCAGTGATGTTTATGGACGACCTAGATTAGGTTGTAAAGTTTATTTCATCACTGACAATTAATTTAAAAGCTCTTGCATAAAAGCAAGGGCTTTTTTTATAGGAAAATTAGTAATCTATTAATTAAAGTGAGCGACTTGCCAAGGTAACTAATCTATGAACGATTCCAATTTTATTGATGCTTTGCGATGGACATCTGAAGCTAAGGAAAAGTTACAAAATATTCCCTTTTTTGTCCGCTCTCAAGCTAAAGCCAGAATTGAACAGCTGGCTCGTGAAGCAGGCCAAGATGTTGTGACTGCTGATTTGGTAGAACAGGCTAGGCTTGAGTTTGGACAATAAATCAGGAGTCAGGAGTCAGGAGTCAGAATTCAGAATTGGTAAATACCTACCAATAAAGGGATAGAGTTTTAAGGCGAGAATATTCCAGTCAATTTAATTCATAATTACGAATTACGAATTATTATCAACTTCCTCCTACATTCATCGCTGCTAAAACAGCCTTCTGGCTTACATCTCTGTAAACAGTATTCAAATATTTCATTACCACATCACTCGAAGTTGAATTTACTGCGTTTTCCTCTTCCTTTGCTAGGGGAATCGCTCCCAATACATCTAATATCGTCTCGCTGCTAGACGGTACAATCACTACTAAAGATGACTCTAGTGGCTCATTGTATTGCCAGAAAGAGTCAATTTTTACTGAGTATTTGTTATTAGTAATTGACTGTTGAACATCAGGCGTTTCTGTAGTATTGGGTTCAATCTTGGCACTACGTAATTTACGCAAATCGCTGATAATTTGCTCTTTGGAACGTCCGCGTAATTGAAATAGTACAAAGGGGTCTTCACTGAAGCGATCGCCTAACTGATAGTATATCGCACCAATGTGTTTACAAGGATTTGCTTTATCAGGACAAGAGCATTTACTGTGAACGTCACCAAGGGTAAATGGAAATATCGAAAGACCATTAGCTGTGAAGACTTCTTCTATATTTTGTGGCATTTCTCCTGCTAGTAGCTTGGCAGCAAAAATTGCTCTTTGTGACATGGTTTCAATTACATAACCCCACTGTTCATCGGTAAATGGTTCAAGGGAAAGGGAAACTTTATAGGGTTCTACTTCACTGCCTTGCACCTTAGCCAATACTTTTGCACCTTTAAATTCGATGCTCAAAACATTTCCTTGACGAGCATAGTTTCTCGCACGTTCTAAACGTTTTTTAAAGCGATAGGAATCTAGCAAGTCTAGCCATTGTTGTGACCACCATTCTCGACTTGCTTGTAATGTGTAATTAGTCATGATTTTACCTTTAAAATTATTGGATAATATTGAAATTCAGTCATTAATTATGAATTTATAAATCAAATAATAGAAATAAGACTATACCGCTACAAGTGTTTCTTCAAAACTTAAAATTACCCTCAGATAAATTAATGAGTGTATTAATCCAATGCAAATCATTTTTTGCATCTCGATTTAACCGCAGCATGTCGTGAAGGTTCATTACTTGGTATTGATATCTATTGAGTAAAGCGTTCAATGCATTAAGAATAGATGTCTGATCTAGGGAAGGGTAGGAGTGTTTTAGAACCTCAATTAACATCTGACTGCCGCGCTGTTCAAAGTGAGCAGATGGAGACATGGAAGAAGGATTTTTGAGGAAATAATCGTCAATTTGCATCATGCTTCCGCGAAAATTGTCCAGCAGTGATTGTGCATAGAAAAGTTCTCCACGCATGACTCGACGATATACTTCCTCGGCTTGTGCTAGCCCTTTGCCGATCAGTCGATTCACCTCATCAACATCTAGTGTAAACTCTAAGCCAGAAGAAGCTTCAATAACTTGGTGTATTAACTTTTTAGGATCGTAAATAACTTGAACAGGTTGTAAGTACCAAGGGGAGGGCTGAAGATTCTCTGGCTGGTAGTAAAGGACATCAATTTTATTGAATGGATGGAAGTGAGAGACGCAAACCCATCGAATTCCTGCTGGCCACTCGTTGTATAGCCATTCTCCCCAGTATTTAGGAGCAGAAAAACGCTCATCAATAAATTGCTCGTATAATTCTGGTTGAACAACAACTCTAAAATCAATATCAGAGAATTCATCCGTTGTCCCTGATGCTATAGATCCTTGAACGAATAAAGCCTCAACACCTTTCTTCACTATGAAATAATCAACGACTTTTTTAAGTAAATGTTGACGTGCTGAATTTAACTCGTCTACATTAAGTTTCATCCTTCATCCTCGTCAATTACTGCGCTGCGATCGAGTATTAGTAAGTTGCGAAGTTGGTCTGTATCCAGTTCAGTTAACCATTCTTCACCAGCACCAACAACTTGTTCAGCTAGTTGTTTCTTACTTTCGATCATGTCATGAATTTTTTCTTCTAAAGTGCCTGTGCAGACAAATTTATGTACTTGTACATTCCGGGTTTGACCAATCCGAAATACTCTATCTGTGGCTTGATTTTCTACAGCTGGGTTCCACCATCTATCAAAGTGGAATACATGATTGGCTCGTGTTAAATTCAGCCCGACACCACCCGCTTTCAGAGAAAGAATCATAATCGGTGGCCCTTGAGGATCGTGTTGGAAACGGTCGATCATTTCCTCACGTTGTTTTTTACTGGTGCTGCCATATAAAAAGAATATTTCTCGCCCAAGCTGTTTTTCTAAATAGGGTTTAAGTAATTTACCCCACTCAGCAAATTGTGTAAAGATTAAAGCTCTATCACTTTCTGCTAAAACTTCTTCTAACATTTCTTCTAAGCGCAGAAGTTTGGCTGAATTATGTTGCTCTAATGTCGCTTCTTTCAAATATTGGGCTGGGTGATTGCAGATTTGTTTGAGTTTAATTAACAAAGCTAAAATCATCCCCCGACGTTGCAATCCTTCAGCAGATTCTATTTCTACTAAAGATTGTTCGACAATTTGTTGATAAAGTGCAGCTTGTTCGCCAGTTAAACCGCAAAATACGGTCATTTCTTGCTTATCTGGCAAATCTTGAATGATGTCGCGATCGCTTTTCAATCGCCGCAGTATAAATGGTTGAACTAATGAACGTAACTGAGTCAAAGAAGCGGTATCACCATACTTTTCAATTGGCATGGCAAACCGCCTCTGGAAAAATTGCTTATTGCCTAAATACCCAGGATTGAGAAAATCTAAAATAGACCATAGTTCTTGCAGTCTATTTTCTACCGGTGTCCCCGTTAACGCAATACGAAATGTCGCTTCTAATTCCCGCACTGCTTTTGACTGCTTCGCCTCTGGGTTTTTCACATTCTGGGCTTCATCTAAAACAATTATCTGCCAAGATACACTTTGCAATGACTTGATATCTCGATACAGAAGTGAGTAGCTGGTAACGATTAAATCATGTTTTTTTACGGCTTCTAAAAACGCTTTTCCTTTTGGACGTTTGTCACCGTGATATTGCAAAATTTTCAGGCTGGGTGCAAATTTATTGACTTCTCTTTCCCAGTTGCCTAAAACCGAAGTTGGACAAACTAGCAGTGTTGGATTTTCTAGTGCATCTTGTTCTTTCAAGTGCAGCAGAAAAGCAATGAATTGGACAGTGTTATGGCAAATAATATTGTTAGCGACAAAATTATGGTGTTCGCTAACTTCAAAGTCATAAACCCATCCATCATAATCTATGTCCTCTATTGATTCTATCCTGCAATAAAATACCTCTTGGTCGAGAAGACATTGCAAAGACTGTCTTGTTAAGCTCAACTGTTCTACATCTAGGTTGCTATATGCTGACAAAGTTTGAGTTGTCCACTTGGAAGGTTTTAATAGCTGATATTGTTCTTGGGCTTCTCCACTAATCATACGGCTCATCCCAGCTATTACTCGCTGTAAACTATCTCTAGAAAATTGCTGTGAACCATTAATATAAACAGTGTTGTGCATCCCAAAATGCCGCAATGGAAGTCCCGTTGCTATGACTGTTTGGGCAACCATATCAGAAGCAGGAATTCCTTCAATATTTGTGTTGCTGACTAGTTGACAAATTCGTTCTAATTTGCTCTTTTTTTCTGAGTTATTAAAACCAATTTCTTGGATAAATCTGCGGGCAGAATTCCCTCCAATTACACCAATATAGTAAGTGCGTAAAGTACGAGTTCCATTAGTGGCACACTTCAGTTTGGGCGATATTCGCAACCAAATACCGAAACGACGCAGTAGTGCCGAAAGTTGCTGAATTAGTAAAGCTGAAGCTGTAGCAATTTCAATACTCCCCATACTCAAAACAACAGCAGATTCAGCATCAAAATAATTTTGTAAAAATATCCGCACACTATCTAAGTCTGCCTGCATAATGAATGGCGGAATAGATTTTTCTGCCGATAGTTTACCCCAAACATAACCTTTAGCTTCTAAGAATCGCCGATAGGCTTGGCTATTAACTCGAAGAGCAGAAACTCTGTTAGGGAAGATAGAGATATTAGGGCTATTAATTTTGAGGTTATAGCGCTTTTGAATGCGTTGGCAAGTCTGGAGTAAATCGTCTAATACTCTGGTATCTTTTTGGGATATTGTGACTCTTCCCACATCGGGTAGTTCATGCCCTTCAGCAATCTGCCAAGCAAGAAACTTGACTAAATCAGGGTCTTGTGGTTTTCCATTCCAGAGCGTTTTACCTGGGACACAAACGTAATCACCTACCTGTAAGTTATTTGTCCAACCTTTACTTGTTAGAAGCTTGTGACGATGAGTGATAGTGATATTGCTACCGTCTTCTAGCGTGACTTTTCGTAATTTCTCGCGGACTTGCTGCCGATACAACCGCCTTACATTAGCTTGGACAATTTTGCCAGTTTTTTCATCTATGGAATTAACTACTAATTCCTCTGTGGGGTTAGCCCAAAATCCTTCGCCGTCAAACTCTGTTTCTCCAGCATGAATTGCCCAAATTGTCTCGGCTGTGCGTAACAGTCCATTTACATTTACTAAAGTATCATTTGCTACGCATTTACCTAATCCCATATCGTCTGCTAGACACGCGCCTAAGCCCCAACGTTCCAAGAAGGACAGCCAAGCAGCGCCACGTTCTTGATAAGGTCGCAACTGTCCTTTAAAGGCTGCTGGTGTGGGCAAAGGTGCGATCGCTTGATTATTTGTTAACGCCCCAATCAACTCTTGCAATGCCCCAGATGCATCAAAGCTGACCACTGGTAATTTTTCAATTACTTGAGTATCGCCTGTACTGAAACGCAAGGCATCTTCCAGGGAAAGTGCCATTTGGTCTTTGCGAGTGGTAAAAAATGTTTGGGCTGTCTTGATATCTTGGGGGCGCAATTCCACCCACTCGCCGTTAATTTCTACTAGCGGACTATTTAAAGCCACCAGTTTATCAAACTCGGCTTTGGAAATGGTCTGTCCGCCAATTGCCAATTGCCATTGGAAATTTAGTAGACTCTGCAAGCCTAAACGTCCCTGCTTTTTCTTTGGGGTTTCGGCTGTAATTTTTAAACCTAAACGGTTCGCCCATCCTTCGCGGTTCGCCAAGCTGGGAGGCAAAATTACTCCTAAACCACTGTCTTCCAATCTCCAAGCTACAGCTTTGATAAACTCATAAGCTTGGATGGGGGTGAGACGAGAAAATTGGGGATATTCGGTTTCAAAACTGGCTGCTATTGTTGGATATAAACGGGAAGCTACCCCCAAACCTCGCAAAAATGTTTCTTGTGGTTGGTCAATTGTGCGATTTTCATAAACCAATTGTTCAACTGGATTGTTCCAAATAGTTGCTGCATCCACTAAAAACTCAGGATCGTCAGCTGCTTGCAAAAAATACGCCAATGTCCAATCTGTTTCGCCAGACTCTGGAGAACGCAGTTGAAAACAGGTACGAAATAGACTTTTAAGAGTTAATTGGTATTGTAGCGGCATAGTCCAAGCCTTCAATGCCGCTTCCAGTCGTTCCACTTCAAGTGCATCTGCATTAACTGTACCAGATCCACTAGTTAAGGCTGGCAACCACTGTCGCACCCCAGATGGTAAAGATGCGATCGCTTTAGCTTCAATTGGAGGTTGAGAACCTACCATTTCTCTCACTTGGGCATCTATCGTACTGTTGAGAAATCCCAAAAGTAATTCTTGAGGTTCTGTGGGAAAGTCTACATAAAATCGGGATTGGGAAAACTCCTCCGCAGTCCCCACTTCCTCTTGATAAGTGCGACAAACCAACGGTATATTTCCAGAAAATCTTTCTAGGCGGGTTCCATCTACAGCACTATCTAGAAGTACTCGCCATTTGGCAGAAAATGCACCAGCTAATTGTCGGTCAATTGTTGGTAAAAACTTACATCGGGAGATTAAATCTAAACTCCATCGGGCAACCTGCGACCAAAAGCGTAAATCTCCACCCAAAAAAGCATCTTCCCCTTTAGCAGCATTTAAGGGAATCGCGGCGAGAAATTTTACTGCTTCGCTGGCGTTGAGACAAAAACCTTCAACTCGCCACGGTTGCAAATATTGCGGAGAGTCTGCATTTTCCCCCAAGCTAGCAGAATGTACAGGGAAAATCGCTGTTGTTTCTTTATCACTACCTTCTATATAAGTTGGTAGGGCAATGATTTGAGAGTGCGTTGGTAAACCGATCTCAGGCGCACTGGCGGCTTTGCGCGATCGCCCAGTAGTTGCGATCGCTTTGCCCGTCGCAGGCATCCCAACTTGAGGTTTTTGAATGAAGTTGGTAATTGCCATGTTCTGGGAACGCAACCACTCACTCAACTCAACTGATGTCATTGCCAATGGATGTACTGGGATATCTCCAGATCCATTAGACTCGAAATTCACTCGTGGCGATCGCCAAGTTTCCCCCCAAATAAATAAACAACCATTTTGATTTTTTAGTAACCAATTACAGTGTAAAATCGCCATTTGCTAACTACTCAGATTTTCCCAAAACTCTAGAATTAAAATCACAATTATTCTACTTTTTGCATCTTCTCAAGAAGATTTATTGTCCAAAATTCTCATATAATAAATATTTCAGTAATTAATCCACATAAACACTGTTAATAATGAATTTTCCCCTAATTAAAGTCTTAAAAAATGGGATGTTAGTGGAACTGGATTATATGCATCCTCAAGAACAAGAGGGTGTAAGAGCATTACTCAATGTTGTAATTATTGAAGGTAAAACTTATCCCCAAAAGCAACCTCTCTCTCCTACAGAATTTTCAGCTTACTGGTTAAGCAAGGATGCCTTTGTTGTCAGGACATCTGTTATAGATCCTACACACAAGCCAAAAGAAATATTAGGGGCGTTTTATTTAAAGCCAAACTTTCCCGGTCGGTGTAGCCATATTTGCAACGCTGGTTTTATTGTACAACCTGAGTTACGCGGTCAGGGTTTAGGACGGTTCATGGGAGAGGCTATGCTTTCGATCGCAACAAACCTGGGCTACGAAGCAGTAATGTTTAATTTGGTCTTTGAGACTAATATACCTTCAATTACACTTTGGCAGTCGTTAGGATTTGAGATTATTGGGCGAATTCCAGGCGCGGCGAAGCTAGAGAATGGGCAGGTAGTAGACGCGCTAATCTTGTATCACACGTGTTGAACGACTTGTTTATCTTTGTATGTAACCCAAGTCAGCCATAAGGCATAAATGTTAGGATTGCCACAGAAAGAGAATAGCGAAAGAGAAGGAAAAAAAACTGAATGGCAGAAGTTGATAAGTCAATATCCTTCGATGGAAGGGATATTCGACTGAAAGTAGGCCTATTAGCTCCCCAGGCTGGTGGGTCGGTTTTGATAGAATCAGGGGACACATCCGTTTTAGTGACGGCTACGCGATCGCAAGCCAGAGAAGGCATTGATTTTCTTCCCCTTACTGTAGATTATGAAGAAAGGCTATATGCCGCAGGTAGGATTCCCGGCGGGATCATGCGGCGCGAAGGTCGTCCACCAGAAAAAACAATTCTCACCAGCCGTCTTATAGACCGTCCCATGCGTCCCTTGTTCCCCTCATGGTTACGGGATGACCTGCAAATTATTGCCTTAACGCTATCGATGGACGAGTTAGTTCCACCCGATGTGTTAGCAGTTACAGGCGCTTCTATCGCTACCCTGATTGCCCAGATTCCTTTTAATGGGCCAATGGCAGCAGTGCGGGTTGGTTTAGTGGGAGATGATTTCATTATTAACCCCACTTATGCAGAAACTGAAGCTGGAGATTTGGATCTGGTAGTAGCAGGTTCACCACATGGTGTGATCATGGTGGAAGCGGGAGCCAATCAGTTGCCAGAGCGAGATATTCTCGAAGCGATTGACTTTGGTTATGAAGCAGTGCGGGACTTAATCAAAGCGCAGCAAGATTTAATTGCAGAACTGGGTCTAGTAATAGTGCAAGAAGCACCACCAGAAGTAGACCAAACCCTAGAAAATTATATCCGCGATCGCGCCAGCGGCGAAATTAAGAAAATCCTGTCTCAATTTAGTTTCACCAAACCCCAACGCGATGCAGCTTTAGATGTCGTCAAGGATGAAATTGCCGCGACGATTACCGAACTGCCAGAAGAAGACCCAATTCGAGTTGCTGCAACTGCAAATAAGAAGGCACTTGGTAACACTTTTAAAGATATTACCAAACACTTCATGCGGCGACAAATTATCGAAGATAACGTCCGCGTTGATGGTCGTAAACTCGATCAAGTGCGTCAGGTTTCTTGTTTAGTTGATGTCTTACCAAAGCGAGTCCACGGCAGCGGTTTATTTAACCGAGAACTAACTCAGGTATTATCCACTTGTACCTTAGGTACACCTGGGGATGCTCAAAACCTCAACGATGACATGCAGCTGGATCAGCACAAGCGTTATCTGCATCATTACAACTTCCCTCCCTTCTCAGTCGGTGAAACCAAGCCAATGCGGGCCCCAGGAAGGCGCGAAATTGGTCACGGGGCATTAGCAGAGCGAGCGATAATACCTGTGTTACCGTCCAAAGAACAATTTCCCTACGTGATTCGCATCGTATCGGAAGTACTTTCTTCTAACGGTTCCACCTCAATGGGTTCAGTCTGCGGTTCCACCCTCGCCCTGATGGATGCTGGTGTACCAATTCTCAAACCCGTCAGTGGCGCGGCAATGGGTCTGATTAAAGAAGGGGACGAAGTACGAGTCCTGACCGACATCCAAGGCATTGAAGACTTTTTGGGCGACATGGACTTTAAAGTTGCCGGGACGGATACCGGGATTACCGCCTTGCAGATGGATATGAAAATCTCCGGTTTGTCTTTGGAGGTTATAGCCCAAGCCGTCCACCAAGCCAAAGCAGCCCGGTTGCACATTCTGGAGAAAATGCTCGCCTGCATTGACACACCAAGGACTGAAACCTCACCTTATGCTCCACGTCTGTTAACCATCAAGATTGATTCAGACATGATTGGTTTGGTCATCGGGCCTGGAGGTAAGACTATTAAGGGGATCACAGAGGAAACTGGTGCAAAAATTGACATCGAAGATGATGGCACCGTGACAATTTCCGCTGTGGATGAGAACAAGGCCAAGAGAGCCAGAAATATCATCCAAGGCATGACCCGCAAGTTGCATGAAGGGGATGTCTACGCAGGACGCATTACTCGGATTATACCGATAGGTGCATTTGTGGAATTTCTGCCTGGAAAAGAAGGCATGATTCACATCTCACAACTAGCTGACTACCGCGTTGGCAAAGTTGAGGATGAAGTAGCGGTGGGCGATGAAGTGATTATCAAAGTGCGCGAAATTGATAACAAAGGTCGCATTAATCTCACCCGTTTGGGTATCCACCCAGATCAAGCAGCAGCAGCAAGAGAAGCAGCGGCGGTGAATCGGTAACTCGATTTGGGATTTTAGATTAGATTAAATCTAAAATCCGCGATGCCTACTGTGAAGGCATCGCCGTATGCTTCTCTAATTTGAAAAATTACGAATTACGAATTACGAATTACGAATTATTTTAAAGACTTTTCTAGTGTTTTTGGCTCAGGTAGAAGTTGACCGTCAGCCAAAGATGATTCAATCAGCATTTCTAAAACTTCTTGAGCATTTTTGAAAGCTTCTTCGTAAGTATCCCCGTGAGTATGACAAAACTCTCCCCATTCAGGAAGACTCACAACAAAACACTCATCTTCATCAGACCACTGAATAACGATTGTATATTTCATTCTTCTGAAACATAATTACGAATTACGAATTACGAATTACGAATTACGAACATCTATGTTGTTCATATTTTTGAAACTCTTTTACTTCTCTAATTCTGCCAACTTCTCTTGAGCAAACTCTCGCACTTGCTCATCTGGGTCATTCGCTGCTTTGTCGCGCAACAGTGGTAAAGTCTGGGGATGCTGAGGAAATTGCTTGATAATTATCTCTAGTGCAATTCGTCGAGGATTAGTCTTATAGTCTCGCTTACGCTCAAAGGGGTCATTGACAGCGCAGTTGTAGTAAATCTCAAACAACTCAGGCTGATATCTGAAGTGTTTGGCTAATGCTTGGATTGCTGCACTTCGCATATTCCATTGATTATCAGCAGTGGCGCGGTCTTTGAGAATCGAGCGGGTGTCCGGGTCATCTTTGAAATTGCTGGCTAATGCTTCGATGGCTACACTTCGCACATTCCATTGATTATCAGCAGTGGCGAGGTCTTTGAGAATCGAGTGGGTGTCCGGGTCATCTTTGAAATTGCTGGCTAATACTTCGATGGCTGCACGTCGCACATACCCTTCATTATCAGCAGTGGCACGGTCTTTGAGAATCGAGTGGGTGTCCGGGTCATCTTTGAAATTGCTAGCTAATACTTCGATGGCTGCACGTCGCACATACCCTTCATTATCAGCAGTGGCGCAGTCTTTGAGAATCGAGCGGGTGTCCGGGTCATCTTTAAAATTGCTGGCTAATACTTCGATGGCTGCACGTCGCACATACCCTTCATTATCAGCAGTGGCACGGTCTTTGAGAATCGAGTGGGTGTCCGGGTCATCTTTAAAATTGCTGGCTAATACTTCGATGGCTGCACGTCGCACATACCCTTCATTATCAGCAGTGGCACGGTCTTTGAGAATCGAGCAGGTGTCTGGGTCATCTGGGAAATTGCTGGCTAATGCTTTGATGGCTGCACGCCGCACATAATCAGATTTATCAGCAGTGGCGCAGTCTTTGAGAATCGAGCGGGTGTCCGGGTCATCTGGAAAATTGCTGGCTAATGCTTCGATGACTGCACGTCCCTCATACTCAGACTTATCAGCAGTGGCGCGTTCTTTGAGAATCGAGCGGGTGTCCGGGTCATCTGGGAAATTGCTGACTAATGCTTCGATGGCTGTACGCCGCACAGAACTTTGATTATCAGCAGTGGCGCGTTCTTTGAGAATCGAGCGGGTGTCTAGGTCATCTTTGAAATTGCTGACTAATGCTTCGATGGCTGTACGCCGCACATTTTCATTATCAGCAGTGGCGCAGTCTTTGAGAATCGAGTGGGTGTCTGGGTCATCTTTGAAATTGCTGACTAATGCTTCGATGGCTGTACGCCGCACATTTTCATTAGCAGCAGTGGTAAGGTCTTTGAGAAACGAGTGGGTGTCTGGGTCATCTTTGAAATTGCTGACTAATGCTTCGATGGCTGCACACCGCACATTTTCATTAGCAGCAGTGGTGAGGTCTTTGAGAAACGAGTGGGTGTCCGGGTCATCTTTGAAATTGCTGAGTAATGCTTTATTCGCTGCACGCCGCACATTTCCATCATTAGCAGTGGTGAGGTCTTTGAGGAATGAGCGGGTGTCTGGGTTATCTTTGAAATTGCTGGCTAATGCTTCGATGGCTGCACATCTGACATAGTTTTTATTATCAGCAGTAGTGAGGTCTTTGAGAAACGAGCGGGTGTCTGGGCGATCTTTGAAATTGCTGGCTAATGCTTCGATGGCTGCACATCTGACATAGTTTTTATTATCAGCAGTAATGAGGTCTTTAAGGCAGTGTAAGGCATCACGGTTATCTTTCCAAATTGCGGCGATTGTTACAACTGCTTGAATGCGAACTTCCTGAACTAGCTTAGTTTCTTCTGCTTTGTCATAGGTGTAATAATACCAGAGGTCATATTTTGTTAAGTCTTTTACCTTGCCAAATAATTTATTAGCCACTGACACAATTACCGACCGATTTCTCACCTCTGCAAGACACTTAGCCGCTAAAAACAAGTTGATAAATTTTTTCTCCTCACAATCTTGCACCATTAAGTGATTAATAATTTCACCAACAAATTTCGCATCAATCATTCCTGCAATTAGCAGCAATACCTCATGCCAAGTTTCATCTTGCCAATGTTTGCCAAAAACTTCAGTTTTGAGATCCTCAATTGAAATACTGCCTTCCTTCTCAAACTGCCAGACAAACTCCCAAGCACAGAAATATTCTAAAAATTTCCGATGCAGAAAGGCATTGCTTGCTATCCAGCCAATAAACCATTCCAGCATAATACTCACGTCTGCTAAGTGCTTGACTACGAGTATATACACCAGTCTGAGAAATCTTTCTAGATTTCTGGGTTTTTAGGCAGTGCGAGTCTATTCATCCAAAACTTAAGATTATCTGAATTTATATGCTGCGATCGCACCTCTATGCTACCTGAAGATTTGTTAAAAATAACTATATACTGTGCATGGATATTAGGAGTAATTTTATGGTTCTACAAGTTAACCCCATCCAAAAAGAACCAATTGTTACTTGGGAAGCACTTCCAGCCGACTTCATTTTACCTGACGATCCAGTGGAAAATATTCAACAACCTGCGATCGCTGCTGCGCTTACCGATGCCTTGGGAAGCACAGGACGCATCCAACCCCAGATGCTGATTGGCTCTAATTTTGGACTTGTAGCCACAGTCAACAAAAAAATCGTTGTCAAAGCACCAGACTGGTTTTATGTCCCTCAAGTGCAGTCTGTGGGAACAAATGTAGTTCGTCGCAGCTATACCCCAAATTTAGAAGGCGCTGCTGTAGCTGTAGTGATGGAATTTCTCTCAGATACAGAAGGTGGAGAATTATCAGTCCGCTCAACTCCGCCCTACGGTAAACTCTATTATTACGAAAAGATTCTCCAAGTTCCAACCTACGTAACCTACGACCCTTACGAACCAAGCATAGAACTACGGTGCTTGCAAAATGGACAATATACTTTGCAGCAAGCAGACACGAATGGACGCTTTTGGATTCCTGAGTTAGAGTTATTTCTCGGAATTTGGCAAGGTGAAAGATTATGTCAAACCATGAATTGGCTGCGCTGGTGGGATAGAGAAGGAAATTTGCTGTTGTGGAGCAGCGAACAAGCCCAACAGGAACGCCAACGTGCTGAACAAGAACGCCAACGTGCTGAACAGGAACGCCAACGTGCTGATATATTAGCTGCTAAGTTACGTGAGCTAGGTATTGACCCTGATGCGACGCCGATAGCGTAGCGGTAGCGAGTCTGCGAGCGTCATAGCCCATCGTAGACATCGCATAACCTCAACAAATGCTGGGAATAATAATTTTGGGACATCAGCACCAAAATTCTATGAAACAGCAAAAAAATCAATTCAGCCATCTTACTGCGATCGAGAGAAGTTATCTATCATTTCCGGCACAGTTTTTATTAAATCAAAATCTTCTCCAAGGCAAAATACTAGACTTTGGTTGTGGCTTTGGTAATGATGTTAAAATATTGCGCCAGAAAGGTTGTGATATTACAGGCTATGACCCTTATTATTTTCCAGAATATCCTGATACTAAATTTGATATAATAATTTGTTCCTATGTTTTAAATGTTTTATTCACTGAAGAACAAACTAATGTTCTTATGGAAGTATCACACTTATTAAAACCAGGAGGTAAAGCTTATTATGCTGTGAGAAGGGATATCAAAAGAGAAGGGTTTAGAGAACATTATGTCCACAAAAAACCTACCTATCAATGTCTTGTAAAACTTCCCTTTACTTCAATTTGCTTAGATGAGCATCGGGAGCTATATGAATATGTTCATTATAATCATCAGCGAAATTCATCTAATTATTGTATATTTTGCAATCCTCACAAAAATCTAAAATTATTAACGGAATCAGCAACTGCTTATGCTATTTTTGATGGCTATCCAATAAGTCAAGGTCATGTTTTAGTTATTCCCAAACGTCATGTTAGCAATTATTTTGAACTTCCATTAAAAGAGCAATATGCTTGCTGGTTTATGGCGAACAAAGTCCAAGAAATTATCAAAGCAGAATTTGAACCTGATGGTTTTAATGTAGGAATGAACATCAATCGTGCTGCTGGTCAAAATATTATGCACGTCGGTATTCATATCATCCCTCGCTACAAAGGTGATACTGTCTTTGCTAAAAGTGGAATCAGGAACGTTATTCCTAAAAAGCAATAGTTTTTCTGTAATTATGCAGGATTTCAAATTCTGCTGTAATTTAACCACTTTCAAGTGATTATAAAAATTCCTGAAACATCATGACTTCCTCAAACTTGTCCCATAAGGTTGAGATCATCTTTTAAATCCTTTGTCACATGCTTTTTCAGTACAACCTCTACTTTGTTATTCTGAGCATTACTGTAATCATCTCAACTACTGTTGCGTTTACAGCTATGGCAGCGTCGCTCAATTTTTTTGGCTAGCAAGCCTTTCATTTCGATGATGCTAGCGATCGCAGGATACGCTACAGTTGCAGCAATGGAAGCAGCAGAAATTATTAAAACCTAAAAATTAGGTTTTGTTGAAAATATTGCAAAATATTTCAGTTAGGCCAGATTATCTGGATCTATTCCCAGCGCTCTTAATTGTTCCGCCAACTGTTGAACCCGTTGTTCTGCAACATCGGCGCGTTGCGCTTCTTGTTGGGCGCGTTGCGCTTCTTGTTGAGCGCGTAGTGTTTCTTGTTTTACTTGTTCTGCGGGCGTGAGATAGCGTTGTCCTTGCTCATCATACCAATACATCCATTCCCGCGTTACGCCGCAATAATTTCCCCTTTCGCACCCAATTCCCAGTCCAATTTCTGGTAGCCAAACGGGGTTTCCCTCTTGCAATTCATACTTACCATTAACTAACTTATGTACTTCCAGATGCGGTTTGCGACGACGGCGAGAGGAATAAATCACGTAATAAAGTACACCCAAAGCCTCATATTCATCCAGTTTAATAGTATATTCCTTACGATAATTTTGGGAAACTACTTCTAGGATGAAAATCGGTACAACGTTTTCATCCCACAGCACATAACTAGGACGCAGTTCCTCATCATAAAACCGCTCTACTCCTAAGCTCAAAAACCCATCTGGCACAATTGGCGGTTTATCAGGGTGATAATAAATACCCATATCTATCGCAAATAACCAGTCCATGCGCTCTGACCAAAGCATCAACAAGATCGCCTTTAACAAGCCTGGTATCAATTCTTGCAGTTCATTATCCACAGGCGTTTCATCAGAGTCTGGTAGTTCCTCGGCTGAGGGCAAGTACCTTGGCAAGCTGTACTCTAACATGGCTGGTTTTCCCAAAACTCAAAGGATATTTGGCTCAACAGAATTATAGCGATTTCTCCCCTTGCAATGTCATTAGTACAGGACTTACGCAACTGACATAAGCAATGACGTGCAAAGCGCGCCGACTGCCTAAAAACTAAGCCATTGACATAGCAATATCTGGACGTTAGTAGTCTGTCTCATTAATCACGAGACATAAACGAGTTCGTAGTCAGAACTTTAGCTCTAGTTTTTTAAGCACTAAAGTGCTTACTACAAACTCTCGAAATTAGCTTGACAAATTACTAGTTGACTACTGTATATTAAGTACTCGACTGACACTAATTGATAGTTTTTAACTACTAAACAATCTTAAATCTGCCGGAATCATGAGCAATAAAATTTATTTGATGCTTAAATTCTAACTGTTATAATCCGATTATCTTGACGATCCAATGTTTTGCTTTGACTAAGGGATACCACTTGTGGTATTGAGAAACAGACGAGATTCGACAGATATATTAGTTACTAGCTCGTTTCCTGGTTGTGTATAGCATTGCTTTAGCTAAAGTTGCTTCCCAGTCAAGCATACAAGCGTTTATACCCCACCAAGGATGTTGCTTCAGCCGATAAAATTTTGGTAACTCTTAACTATTAATAAATATATCGGTGCTTAGTGCTATTCATGCTTTATATTTAGCGACAGGGTGGTGCAAACAGCTAACTTATGTTCCAAAACTTAGAAGGCAGTGCCCATCAGGAGCAATTCACGCTTTGATACTATCAGCACGTAGTGTAAGTAAAGGTTAAGTTGATATTCAAACTAATAATTTTTGCTGAATTGCGACGGATAAAGACTAAACTAAAAAGTCTTGTGCAGCAAAACCTGTAGCTTTAAATGAAGTAATCATGTCTAAGGTTCTTGTCTCTGATTCGATTGACCAAGCTGGAATTGACATTCTTTCGCAAGTTGCAACTGTTGATGTCAAACTAGGTCTAAAACCAGCGGAACTGATCGCAATTATTGGTGAGTATGACGCGCTGATGATTCGCTCTGGTACGCGTGTCACTCAAGAAATCATTGATGCCGGCACCCAGCTAAAAATCATCGGGCGTGCTGGTGTGGGTGTGGATAATGTGGATGTTCCTGCTGCCACACGCCGAGGAATTGTGGTAGTCAATTCTCCAGAGGGAAACACAATTGCCGCCGCCGAACACGCGCTAGCGATGATTTTGGCTTTGTCTCGCCACATCCCCGATGCTAACGCTTCGGTGAAACGTGGTGCGTGGGATCGCAATAGCTTTGTTGGTGCGGAAGTCTACAAAAAAACTCTCGGCGTTGTCGGTTTGGGTAAAATTGGCTCCCATGTTGCCGCTGTAGCTAGGACAATGGGGATGAAACTCCTAGCTTATGACCCTTTTATTTCTACAGAACGAGCCGAACAAATTGGCTGTCAGTTGGTGGAGCTAGATTTACTCTTCCAGCAAGCAGACTATATCACCCTCCACATCCCGAAAACCCCAGAAACTACCCACTTAATCAATGCCACAACCTTGGCAAAGATGAAACCCACAGCGCGGATTATCAATTGTGCTCGTGGTGGGATCATTGATGAAGTAGCTTTAGCAGCAGCTCTGAAAGCGGGTAAAATCGGTGGTGCAGCCTTGGATGTGTTCGAGTCAGAACCACTGGGTGAATCTGAATTGCGATCGCTAGGTAAAGAAATCATCCTCACTCCCCACTTGGGAGCCTCTACCGCAGAAGCTCAAGTGAATGTGGCCATTGATGTTGCCGAACAAATTCGCGATGTCCTTTTAGGACTACCAGCACGTTCAGCCGTCAACATTCCTGGACTCGGCCCCGATGTGTTGGAAGAACTCAAACCCTATATGCAACTAGCAGAAACTCTAGGTAATCTGGTAGGACAGCTAGCTGGTGGAAGGGTGGAAGTACTCAATATTCGACTGCAAGGGGAACTCGCAACCAACAAAAGTCAGCCTTTGATCGTCGCTGCCCTCAAAGGACTACTTTACCAAGCTTTGCGGGAACGAGTAAATTACGTAAATGCCAACATAGAAGCCAAAGAACGCGGAATTCGGGTAATTGAAACTCGCGATGCTTCCATTCGAGACTATGCCGGCACACTGCATCTAGAAGCCACGGGTACTTTAGGTACTCATTCTGTCACAGGTGCTTTGTTGGGTGAGCGGGAAATCCACCTCACCGACGTTGACGGTTTCCCGATTAACGTCCCACCCAGCAAATATATGTTGTTTACCCTGCACCGCGATATGCCAGGGATTATCGGCAAACTTGGTTCCCTACTCGGCAGTTTTAATGTGAATATTGCCAGTATGCAAGTAGGTCGTAAAATCGTCCGTGGTGATGCCGTAATGGCTCTGAGTATAGATGACCCTTTACCAGAGGGCATTTTGGATGAGATTATAAAAGTCCCTGGTATTCGGGACGCGTATACAGTAACACTATGAGTGCTGAGTGCTGAGTAAAGAAAAGTTAGGAGTGAATAGTGAGGAGTTAAAAGTTAAAAACTCCTAATTCCTAACTCTCAAACTTATAACTCAGTACTCACCACTCAGCACTCAGCACTCAAAGATGGCAAACACCTGGTGGGAAATACAGATTTTATGCGAACCAGACCTAGAAGATACGATCTTTTGGCGACTGGAAGATTTTGGCTGTCGTGGTACGGCTAGTGAAAACAAAGGAAATTCATCTTTAGTCAGGGCTTATCTGCCGACAATTCAAACACAGCTTTTAGATTTGGCAGCGCTATCGCTATGGCTGCGTCAAGATGCCCTCTGTGTAGGGCTTTCATCTCCTTCACTGCAATGGCAGTTAATTGATGAGGAAGATTGGGCGACTAGCTGGAAACAATATTGGCATCCACAAGAAATAGGCGATCGCTTTTTAATTAACCCCGCTTGGCTACCATTACCTGAAACAACGGAACGGTTAGTAATTCGTCTCGATCCTGGTGTAGCATTTGGTACAGGCAACCATGCCACTACTCAGCTATGTTTGGAATCCCTGGAAATGCGGCTAAGTGGAGTTCCGCAGTCCTTTGTGGGTAATAGTGGCAAACATAAACATTTGGTAATTGCGGATATTGGCTGTGGTTCTGGTATCCTTTCCATTGGGGCACTGCTACTGGGTGCTGAGAAAGTCTATGCAGTAGATAATGACCCTTTGGCGGTGCAATCAACTATCAGTAATGGTGCGCTGAATGATATTAACCCAGAACGTTTACTACCTGCACTGGGAAGTGTAGACGTTTTGACAAAACTAGTCGAAAATCCAGTAGATGGTATCGTTTGCAATATTTTGGCTCATGTAATTATTGAATTAATTCCAGAAATGAGTGCGATCGCTAAACCTGAAACTTGGGCGATCTTCAGTGGTATTTTACTAGAACAATCTAAAGCTGTTGCTGACGCTTTAGAAGAAAATGGCTGGGTTGTCGCTACCCTGTGGAAACGCAAAGAATGGTGTTGCTTAAATGTACGGCGTTCTTAATTCGGTAGAAATTATCGCCATCTAAATTATTCGTAAACAATTAGATGCCCAACTTCTTAAATAAGCCGGGGAGCTTTAAGTAAGTGACATAATATATAGATTAACCACTATTGACTTTTGAAACTAGCGATGAAAGAACGGCTACAAATCCACAAAAAAGCTGACTCATCCGCTTATTCGTCAGAGCAAAGTCAGTTGCAATCGTATTTATTCACTACTCGCTCTCAACTTGGCTCCAACAAGCCTATAGTACAGGCAAAGGTAGAAAATCAGAAATTTCAACAATATCAGTTTGAGGCAACGAAACTCCAAATACAAGCCAAGCATGGCACTATCACGCCAGAGGGACAAGAGCGACTCACTGTCTTGCAAACAAAGATGAATGAGTCTTTGCAGCAAGGCAAGGAACACTCTTCGCAGTTTGGTCATAACCTGAGCAAAATGGCTATAAAACGTGCTGATAGTCTGTCAATAGGAGAAATACAGCCAAAACTGACTATTGGTCAATCAGGAGATCGATATGAGCAAGAGGCGGAAAGTGTTGCTACTTCTGTAGTCAACCAAATTAATCGATCTCCTCTGCAAAACCAGGACGCACAGCAGACGATACCAGCTAATAAGAACGAACAAGCAAAGTCTGAAGAAATATTAGCAGTAAATAACTCAGCAGATAAAAAACAAAAATTTTTACAAGAATATTCGCTAGCCAAAACTCTAGTAAATGGTATAGATGACACATTACCACAAGATAAAATACTGGAACAACTTTTCAAAAACTTTGTAAATATCCAATTTCAATACACAATGGTGAGTAAGAGTCCAGAAACTCTATTAAAAGGCTCTCCAGAAGGAGATTGTCAGACATTAGCCCGTGCTTTTAAAAAAGTTGCAGAAGAGTATTTTGGCATTGAAAAAATTACAATTGAAAGTATCGCCAAACCTTTTTTGAGTGAAGCTGGAGCTACGCCATATCAAGGTAAAAAGCCCAATTGTGATGACGGGAAACGATGGTTTTTTCAAAACCATTATTGGGCTAGCTGGAATGGAAAAATTTATGATGTTTTATTCCTCAGCAATAAACGAACCGAAGCTGATATGGCAAAACAGGTGCAACCACTCACATCAATGTTGATGCCTGAACAAGAATACTATCAAACAGAAAAAGGAAAAATTGTATATCCAATTGTCAATAAGTATTCTACTGTAGAGGTTACGGTTTTTGAGAAACTGAAAAACTTTGTTAATAATCTCGGTAGGTTTTTCTCCAATAGTATGAGTACGATAATTAATAAAATTCGGTCTTTATTTGCCCAAAGTGGAAACAATACTAGTGGTTTGGATTCTCTAATGAGAGAACTGGAACACGACAAAAATAATAGTGCGATCGCAAACAACCAAACTCAATAATTCCAACTTGATATTGTAGTGTGGAAATTGCTCAAAATATTTTGGCACTAGGGGTACGACAAATCTCAGAGCAACGCAAACTTTGTTACCACCGCAGGTATCGCTATCTTTGGTTTCAGAAATAATGGTGGGAAATAATGCAGAATTAAAATATCCATAATCAATCTTTCAGTCCCCCCATGACTACTATTAAGGAACAACTCATTGCTGCGATCGAAACCGCTCCAGAATCGATTCTAGAGGAAACTCTCGACTATCTCGAATATCTCAAAACCAGAAAAAATCGCTCTGGTGTTAAACCAGCAAGTGCCATTATCCAAGATGGCGAACCAATACTGCGTGGCTCCAAAGCTAAAGATTTGCTGAAATTTGCTGGTACCTGGCAAGGTGAGGACTTTGAAAAATGTCTCCAGTCTGTTTATGACACCCGCTCGCAGGCTGAATTCTGATGTATCTGCTTGACACTAATCACTGTAGTCGCATCATCTTCGGTGAACCCAATCTCATCCAACAGCTACAAGCCCATAGCGAAACGGGCGTTGGCACCAGTGTCATTGTCTGTGGAGAACTACTTTATATGGCAGCCAAATCTGAACAAAAAGCCGCCAACCTCGAACGGATTAAGGCTTTTCTAAACACTATCGACCTTTACCCCATTAATCTACCAATCTCAGACATTTACGGCGATCTCAAAGGTACACTTGTCAACGCATTTGGCCCTAAAGAGAAAGCCGAGCGACGAAAATTCAACATACAGACTTTGGGCTTTGGGGATAACGACCTTTGGATAGCAGCTACTGCAATTCACTACAACCTCACAGTAGTCTCAACGGACAATGATTTCCAACGTATTCACCAGATTCGCCCTTTCGCTTTAGAGTCTTGGGTTTGAACAGCAATATCTAGCTTACTAACTTGGCTTTCACCACTGCCCGGAATTATCTTCTTGTTGCAACCCAATTAACTGTCGCCGCTTCCAAGCATAGTGAAGAATATTAATCCCTAATTCCTGAGCTGTACGAATAGTTAATCTGGGTAAACTCAAATCTCTATCCAGTCCCCAAGCCGTTGCTAAATCACCAATTACTAAAATAATTCCTCCACCAATTAAAAGTTTAATCTGTTGTTGATTAACCATTGGTAAAGCAGCAAATAAGAAAGGTTTTGTCCTTAAAGGATGACTCCGTTGCAATTCTTCTAAAGGTCTTAAAGGACTCTCTAATTGTTGTGCCAAAGCTTGAGTACTTTCAATCAAAGCATTACCATTTGTTGGTGCATCAACTAGAAGCACACCACCTAAATTTAAGTAATTTTTTAGAGATTCAAATTCGAGACTATTTAAAGATATAGCCTGTCCACCTGTTAGATAAAGGATGTCATAGTCTTGGATGTTTTCTGCTAAAGAAACCTGACCTGGTTCATCAGCCCCTCGCAAACTTGGGTACAGGGGTTCTACTGCTTGTAATAAATATGAAAGGCTGAAAAAATTACGCGCACATTCAGGATCGCTATGAGTCGCCTGCGCCATACATACAAGTGCTTGAGGACGCATTTGTGCCTGACGACGATAGCGCAAATCAATATTGTTATATCCAGGAAAGAAAGCATCCGCAGGTTGGGTAATGTCAGTATGTCCTGGTTGCAGAAGTATTCGACATATTTCTATTTCTGAACTAGCTGGTGTAGAGTTTATTTGGTCAATTCGATAAGTTTCTTGAACAATATCTCTTTGCTGTCCGCGCCGCAATTCATCAGGGTCTACATAGCTAACTACTAAGTAAATCATGAGCGTTTCAGAACTTACTACTTCTAGATCGATGGGAAAATCATAAGAAGTTGGTACAACAATTAGATTACCTGCTAAATCAATTGCAATCCCAGGTTGAATTTGTACCCAACGTCCATCTCGATATCTAGCTTCTACTTGGCTTGGGGCGGTCACATCTCGCACGCCTAAACCGCAGACAATTCCTGGTTGATTTAAACTTTGATATTGAGCATTTTGCCGATTACGGTGATATTCATGGGCTGTGCGCCAACGTTCCGCATTGATTAGTAAGCCATCTGCGGCTTGCAGGCGTTCTAAGGATTTAATTGGTGGAGGTGGGAAAGGATGGGACATAGCAATTTTGGATTTTAGATTTTGGATTAAATTTTACTTAATTACGAATTATTTAATTAGATGGATTTTTGATAGATAATTCGTATGTGCAAAAAGCAGGTTTTTCTTGTTCTATGATTCTTTCAATAAGTTGCTCGTTGATGATGCCACTAGAAATATTTGAACGCAAACGCACTATAAAATGATATGGTTGTCCACCGGCTAAAACTGCATTTCCTAGTTGTGCATCTCCGATAATAAAACTTGGCCCAAAAGGTTCTGTAATACTAATATGTTTATCAGCTTCATTGGATAAATGTTCGTCTAGCGGTAAACCAGTATAAAGATGCAAGTAAAGACGCAATCCTTTACGAGTTCCTCGCCAGCGATAGAGTTCTACGGCTCGGCGAATTAAACGCCGTTGTTGCTGGAGATCCCAAACAGAATCTACTTGCCAAGCAACCCAATGAGCCATAAAAGGTAGTAGTGCTTGCGGTGCTGTCAAGGGATCGAGGTTTGCCCACATGACGTTGTAACTATCAACTATTGGTTGAAAAGCTTGCTCAAATATTTTCATGAAGCGACCAATGAAGTCTACTTCCCGATACAAAATTGGCAAGAATTCCATGTAGGCAGTGTAGGGACGGATGTATAAATCGAAATACTCGCTTCTCTCGATTTGTTCGTTGTCTGTGCCTGAGTCTATGTGTAGAGTAATTAGGCTACGAAAATTGAGTGTTAGTTTGTCTTTTTTTCCACGAGAAATCGCTTCTTGGTCTTCAAAAAATGTGTCGGGAATTGAGAAGTAGAGAACAGCATCCATTTGTCCACGAGGCGGTATCTCACTGCCTTCTGTACCAATCTGACACCACTCAGTTGGAAAGTTTCCCTCAACGCTTAAGCTTACCCGCAAAGGACGTTGTTCCAAGTTTTGTACTTGCACAATCATCTCGCTGGGATGTCCAGGATGCAAGAGTAAACTACGTCCAGCTACATCGATGTTTTCTGCATTTGCAAATGCTAAACCTGCTACAGGTAAAGCTTCAGGAATTTGCATTGGCGTTAATTGAATGCTTACAGCTGGACTAGAGCGACTTTGAACCATAAGATTGGGGATTGGGGGCAGGGGAGCAGGGGAGCAGGGGAGCAAGGGAGAATAATAAAATAACTAATGACAAATGACAAATGACAAATTACGAATTACGAATTACGAATTACGAATTATTTGGATGTCGTGATTGGAACGCAGATTTGTATCAGCCCAAGAACATATCAAACCTTCCGATCCCGGATCGATCAATTGTTCTGGTGATGGTTGTCGTCGCCAATTTTCTCCTTGCTTGCGGATGGGAAATAGCAAGACGGGGCCTAAATGACGCACGCCTGGGGTTTGTTGCAGTAATGCGACAATATCTGATGTATAAACTGGTCGCCCAAATAGCCAACCTTTGCCGTCGATTCCTCCAGTTAAGGGATTTAAATATTTATACAACGATCGCCTTAAATTCCGGCGAATTTCTTCGCTGGCAAAAGGATTATTGTATGCTGGCTCTAGAGCAATTTCTGTCTGTACCGAAACGCCTACGTAATTCGGCTCTTGTAACTCTACTTGTACCCCTAATAAGCGTCTTTCATCTAAATAACTCAAAATTTGCTCTTGGAGGGCATTACTGAGAGCAAAATCTTCTGGTGTCATCCCATTGCCTTGGGCGATCGCATCTGTATTTGCATAAGGAACTACCAGTAAACTAACTATACCAGCTTGTCTGCGAGAATTTGCTGGCAAACACCGGACGCGAGCGATCGCACCAGCACCCGCCTGTTGAGTTAAAACTTCAAAATCTTCAGCAGTGACGGCGCGATCGCGCGTGCGGAGGATGCGGGGAGCCTTCATTACAGCTTGTTCCAGCGATTCGGCATCCGCCCCATTGATTGCTGGTACGCGATTGACCACACTAGCAATGTATGGATATGCAGACTTCAAAAACTGAATTGCCCCAGTTTGAACATTGCCTTCTCTACCGCCGCCTGTACGATAAGTAACCATCCTAATCTCTGCACCACGGGGAGGAATCGCCCCATATTGGTGTTCCGACTGGTTATTTTCGAGAACTTGTACAGATGTGTCATCTAGTGATGGTTGCTGAATTCTTGATCTTACCTGAGTATGCTGTTTAAGTTGACTAGGTTCCCGAATCAGCGGCCCAAACTGGATTGTACCAGTGATGGAATCGATGGTGTAATGAAAGTTATGCGGTCCAGAATCAGCAAAATCTCTCACTTCAGTCCACTTTTGCGGCAAACCACCAGCCGGAGTAACTAAAATATACTCATCTTCTCGGCGTTCTAAAATTGGTGCTGTTTGTAACTGGAAACTTTGACCGGGTGTACCATCACTAATTCCCAATCGCTCATCTTGAATCAGCGTACTATGGCTAGCCCTAACAGTACCGCCAATTGAACGCACTGCTAAACCAATAATTCGTGGCGGACGATTGTAACCAGTTTCATTCGCTTCTGTGCTTACAAAGCTACAGCGCAACCAGCGACCTCGATAAGAGGTAAAATTAGCCACAGGCCAAATTTGCGGTAAATGCAGACGTACCTCTGCACCTTGAGACGGGTTTTCACCTTCTTGGGCGATTTCATAAAAACTGAAACCGCGAGTTTTATCATCTGATTCTTGCAATAAAACTGATTGCCAATTTTCCCCATCCCAAGCTTCCCATCTCCGGGGTGGTTGATTGGGGTTAATTCCCGCAGGGGTAGCCGCAGCCCCTTGGAAAATAATTTCTAAAACATTAGCGTCTAAAGGATCGTCAGAATTTATTGCTAAATAAAAGCAATTACCAGGCTGGGGTTCTTCTTCAAATATCGGTTGTTCGTTACCTGTCCAGTAACCGTTAGATTGACGAGTCCAGGAAGTTGTGACTCTTTCGCGCAGAGATTGGGGAATATCTTCGGTAGTTTGGGCAGTTAAGAAATGTTGGATGCGGGGTTTGCCGATAATTAGAGGAGAATCTGTGCTGAAGGTAATTGCTTCTGTAGTTTCAGTGCGGATAGTTGAAGCTTCTAATCCTGCCGGAATCGTGTAGGCTTCAGGTAATGCAGCGCTTAAATAAAAAGTTAATTCTGTGCGGGCTGGGGCGGGAGGCTGGAGACGAATACCTAGTAATTCTAAAAAAGCAACATAATTTTTTCGAGGTACTTGGTTGAATCTGAGCAACATTTGGTCAGTTAACCAAGCAAATAACTCAATAAGCGTAATTCCTGGGTCGCTGAGGTTGTGGTCAGTCCATTCTGGACAATAGCGAGGAATACGCATGATACATTCTTGCACCAAATCATCAAAGGCGCGATCGTCTAAGTTGGAAGAAGGTAATTTCGGTAAAAAATCAAAGTTCACGATTCCTCCCCAGCTGACACCAAATAATAAGGATAAACAAAACTATAAATATCGGGACTGTCTTTGAGCCGATAATTGATGATGATGTCCACTCTGCCACGCACTGGATCGGGATCGGTGATAACTTCATCGATAGTAATGCGTGGTTCCCAAACTTCTAAAGCTTCCAAGACATAAAGGCGGATTCGCAGTAGGGTATCGCTATTTAAAGGTGCAAACGCCAGTTCCGACAAGCGCGAACCAAAGGTAGGTCGATAAACCCGCTCACCTACACCCGTGCGGAGGATAATCCAAATAGATTCTTTAACTTTTTGATCTTCACGGCTAAGTTGTATCCCACCTTGCACGTTTAAATGCAATGGATAAGCCCAACCTGTTCCCAAATAGGCTCGATCGCGACCATAAACCATATCTGGCACTTAGACAGCTGTTACATGGATATCTTCAAAGATATCGGCACAGAAGGTTTAAGCCTATTCGCCAAAGGTCGAGATAATTACCGATTCGTAATTCGTAATTCAAGACTGATTGCCTTCCCCTTTGAATTAAGTTTCGTCCGCTATATCCAAAATCTGATTGTACAAGGCTGAAGATACTCTAAACTCTGATGTGGCAATTAGTGCATCGATCAAGGGTTTTACAGCAACAATCAATTTTTTTCGCTTTGCCTCAACCAATATATCTAGCAATCCAGTAATCTTGACTCCTAAACGATTAGCTTCCGCTCTGTCACGACGCTCATCAATCAATAGTAAATCTGCATCAAGCTCTAGGGCAAGAGCGATCGCCTCAGACTCTCCAGGATCTAGCGTCACTTCATTTTGAAGACGCTCAACAACCTCGCGGTTAATGACTTGTCTAACCTCTAACCAGGAAGCCGTTTGAACTTCGATGGTTCCCGGAACAGGGGGATCGATATCTGCGAGTTCACGATATACCGCTTCAGGAATCGTGACTTGATTGTAGAGTTGAGGTAGCAGTTTTAAGTGGTTGATTGCTCCCAGACTTGTGATTGCCGATGTATCGCTAATGACGATCACAACCGCCCTAAATCTCGTAAGTTCTTCAAATCCAGTTCAAAATCCTCAACATCATAAGAGTAAAGCAGAATATTTTGTTGCTTGAGAAGATGACGAAAAGCATTAAGGGGCATATCTGCTAATTTGCTGGCATAGCCTAACGTTAGATGGCCTGTTTGGAACAGGTACAATGCGATTTCTTGCCGAAACTCGCTTGGTGTAAGCTTAGATGCTTGCAGGATTTCGTCTGAAATGACAATACTCATAGCAGGACTACCTTACTGACTATATTTTCAGAGTAACCCAAAAACCTTTAAACAATGTCTGTGTATTACTCCCACCAAAAATTTCGCAGCACAACGCATGAATGACGGAGATTTTAGGCATTACGACTCTAACATCTTCACTCAGCCGCCAATCAAAACAGTGGGATTACCTTTGATAATTTTATTCGGCGGCCCTAATGCTTCTAAAACGGTGTCGCCCATGCGAGAGGCAGGCAGATTGTTAATCAGCACTGTCTGACTACCGTCAATCACAACCCCAGGCCCGTGAGGAGGGACGGGTAGAGGTGTGGCGCAATTATGAATATCAGCACCAGCAGCAGCAGCAGCGATCGCACTACCCATAGTAGCTGCTGATGTTGCCTTTGTAGTTTGTTCAGCAGCTAAGGCAGCAGGTGCCCCTGGCGTACCAGCCGCCGCTAAAGTAGCAGCCTCAGCCGCTTTGATAGCTGTATCAGAAGCGGTTTTGGCGGACTGCAAACCTGGTACTGCGGCAGCAAGCACACCTCGCCACGCAGGTAAAGACCCAATCAACACATTGGGACTACCCGGCCCTCCTGTTAAGACTGGGGGTAGGGGATGCGCTACATTGTCAGTAATTCTTGCTGCTGGTCTACCCACGACAACCTCCTATTGTGTTAATTACGAATTACGAATTACGAATTACGAATTAATTAAGTCGAATCAACGCACCTTTAACTGTAATCGTACCGTTGGCTGAAATGTCAATATTGCCGGCAGCATCTAATGACATATTACCTGTTGATTTCACTGAAACAGATTTACCCATATCGTCCATTTTGATTCTATGACCGCCTTTGGTTTCAATCTCTATACACCTTTGACTGTCATTAAGATATATTTTGTGACCGTATTCAGTTTCTACGCGAATACCTTTTTTACTAGTTCCTTTATCTTCTTCAATAAACTGTAGAGTATGACCTACACGAGTTTTAATGGTGCGTAATCTTACACCACTTGTAACTGAATCCCTTACTTTTTCTGGTGGTGCATCCTTGCCATTCCATACTCCGCCAATAACGTAGGGACGGTGGATATCGCCATGCTCAAAACCTACTAAAACTTCATCGTTTACCTCTGGTAAACAGTCAAAACCTCTATTTTGACCTGCTCCCACAGCTACAACTCTCGCCCAGTCACTTGTATGTTCTTCTGTGAGCGTGGGAAACTTAACCTTCACCCTCCCCCATGCCTCTGGGTCTTTATTATCAGTGACAATTCCCACTAATAAAGTCTCAGATGGCTGTAAGCGTTTTTCTGGGGATAGAGTTGTGAATAAGCTACCAGAACGTAGTCCCCGCACGCTGAAATAAGTTTCATAAACGCGTTGACTGAAGAAATGGCGGGTTTCTGTAACATAATACTTACCACTATAGCGATCGCCCATACCCTGAAGATTAATAACCCGTCCCGGTCGAATCTCAGGATTCCCTTCTGCTTTGGCATCTGCATAAACAAATTCTCCCCCTAGTTCATCACACAAAGCCTGAGCCATCGTGTCTGCTTGTTTTTTACTGGCAACAGGTTTATCTACAACAATCATTTTGGGAGACTTAAGATTAGAAAATGCATTACTAGTACTACTTCCTAGGCGATTACCTGTCTCGGTTATTTGCTTTTCTTTCTTGGCTGTTCCACTAATTAATTTTTTCTGGGTATAGTCCCAGGCGCGTACTTCTACAGAACTTATCTGTTCAGCACTAGTAACACGGGTACTAAATTTATTAATATCAACTAGCCATTTTAGTGATAAAGATCCCTGAGTTTTTGGTTTGCAAAAATTTAGCTTTTCTTCTGTAATAAATAATTCAAAACCAATGCGAGCAGCCCTTTCTCGCAAAAACTCCATATTGGTTTGATTTTCTTGAAATACATACTTATGAACTTCACCAGTTGCTTCTATATTGCCCAGCTTTATGCCTACTTCTTTAACTATTTGCTTGACTATATCGCTATCAGTTTTATTTAAAAAAGAACGATTATAACGACCTCTGTGCAGGCGATGAGAAATATCATAACCGCGAACAATGATATCAGCTTCAGATTTTTCATTGAAGTTAACTTCCATCGCTGTAATTTCGCCTTCAATGAGGAATTCTCCTACCTCCTCTTGGAAGTTATTATCTAGAGTCGTACTAGAAGTAAAACCCAATTTCACTTTTTTCCCAATTTTAAATAAAGGCTCATGTCGCCAAGCCTTATTTTCTGGTCGGTCAGATGCGGGAATATAGCTGTTATGGATTACTAGCGTAAACATTGCTGGTAAATGAAGGCTTTCTTCGATTGTGATTTGCAACAAATCCTTCATTAATTCAGGAGAAGCTTGTTTTCCATCTATTTGTATTTTAGGTTCGCTTAAATAAAGGCTTTTTTTTGCAGGCATAATTATTAATTTATAACTTATGGAATGTTCAGTAACACCTCTTTGGCTAAAGACGCGATTCATCGCGTCTTTACAAATGGTCTATTTGTCGCATTCTTTTTTCAAATTGGTATTACTTATTATGTTTTACTCAGTGTTTGTCCTTTTTGATCTCCCGCACGAGCATTGCCTGTAGAAGCAGATTCACGTCCTCCAGGAAGGTTATTCTTATCTACTTCTTGTAAGGCTATATCTACCAGTGCCCTTACTGGTGTACCATCACTCAAAAACATATTTAAAGTGTAGGTTAAACTCGTGATTACGCAATAAAAATACTCGTTTCCCCATGTAAATATATAAACAGGTGGTCGTTTATCAGTTGCTTTACTGATAGTTTCTACACCTTTCTTAATTTTATCTATATATTTTTTCATCACCGATTCTTTTGTTTCATAAGTATCATAAAGTAACTGTTTGAGCGTGAATTTGTAAGGTTCAACGCCAGAAAAGTTTACTTTCGGAAGTAGAGTAGTTCCTCTATTTCCATCCTTACTTTCCCACTTAACAGTCCGAGAGAAACTAATATCTGTAGGATTAAACATTAATTCAATATCTGGCGCTTCACCGTTATAAGCTACAAGTTTGGCTTTCTCAAGTTGCGGTTGACGTTTTTGAATAACAATAATTGCTGGACTTGCCATTTGAGTATTCTCCTAAAATTAATTATTGAATACGAATTTACCAAGGTAATCTACCAGAGGAACCACCATGACGTTCTCGCTCAATTTCTATTCGTTGTCGTAATCTGCTATAAACTTCACGAGCTAGAGCTTCAATATCGGCGGTATCATCTTTATCATCTTCTTGAAAAATGGAGGATGCGCTCTCTATCGTCTCAGTTACTGGTGCTATTTCTCTAGATATGTCGGGTGGAGTAACTTCTCCACCATCAGCAAAGCCTCTAGCTGAAGGAAGATGTTTAGCAAAAACTTGTGGTGATTCTGAAACATGAGAAAGTTCATAATTTTGGCTATTAAATTCTCCATCATTAAAATTAAAGCTAGTGAATTCATCATCATTTCCATTTAGTAAATCTTCCACACTCGACCATTGAGAAGGTGTATTTGACCATTGAGAAGATGTCTTAGTGGGAGAATTTGCTTTTCGGAAAATCAGGGGAGGCGACGAGTATTGAGGTGAGGATTCACCTACATCAATTGTTTCATTATGAAGGGTATGAATCTCTGGAGAATTGAGGATCGAAAGTCTCTGTTTACTAATATTCAATCCCAAGGAAGAAGGAATTAAAGAATTGGATATCTCAGGTGAATCAGTCTCAGCGCTTTTTAGCTGTAATGAAGTGTCTGAAAAAGAATCGACTTTAGTCGGAGTCTCTGGAGAAATTGTTTCTTCTGGTTCTGTGGAATTGGGTGTCTGTAAACTTGGAAGAATAATATCCTGCGGTGTTCCACCCGTGTTGATGTGATGTAGTAAAGGTAAATGCTTCTGTGCATCTCTAGTATTAATCACAAACTCCCCAGGCGTAAGCATTGCAGGTACTGTATCCGAGGCTGCTATTTGCTGGCGATTTTCAACGCGGGAATCTGTTACGTGGCCACCAGTAGCATAACCTTTAGGTGCTGGCAAATTTTCTGCGATCGCATTTTGCTCAACTTGAGGTAGTGTGTTTACCTCATTTTGTGGGGAGATGGGATTATCTGAGGTATCAACAAAGGTTAATATTTCAGGATTTTCTTCATTTGTTACCGCAGAGGTAAATTCTGATTCTACTATTTGTTCATTGTCAATAATTTCCCTGAAAATACTCGCAGTTTCACCAATCTCAGGCGATGTGGCGGTAATTGGTGCGATCGCAGTTTCACCAATTTCTGATGATGTAGGAGTAATTATTGGTGTTTCAGAAATCTCAGGTAATGTGGCGAAAAGTGGTGCGATCGCAGTTTCACCAATTTCTGATGATGTAGGAGTAATTATTGGTATTTCAGAAATCTCTGGCGATGTGACGGAAAGTGGTGCGATCGCAGTTTCACCAATCTCAGGCGATATGGCGCTAACTACTGGCGTTTCAGAAATCTCAGTTGATGTGGTGGTAATTGGTGCGATCGCAGTTTCACCAATCTCAGGCGATATGGCGCTAACTACTGGCGTTTCAGAAATTTCAGTTGATGTGGTGGTAATTATTGGTGTTTCAGAAATTTCAGTTGATGTAGCGGTAAGCGGTGCGATCGCAGTTTCACCAATCTCAGGCGATGTGGCACTAACTACTGGCGTTTCAGAAATCTCAGTTGATGTGGTGGTAATTGGTGCGATCGCAGTTTCACCAATTCCAGATGATGTAGGAATAATTATTGGTGTTTCAACAATCTCAGATGATGTGGCGAAAAGTGGTGCGATCGCAGTTTCACCAATCTTAGGCGATGTAGGAGTAATTGTTGGTATTTTAGAAATCTCTGGCGATGTCGCAGAAAGTGGTGCGATCGCAGTTTCACCAATTTCAGGTGATGTAGGAGTAATTGTTGGTGTTTCACCAATTTCAGGCGATGTCGCGATTAGTGGTGCGATCGCAGTTTCACCAATCTTAGGCGATGTAGGAGTAATTGTTGGTATTTCAGAAATCTCTGGCGATGTCGCGGAAAGTGGTGCGATCGCAGTTTCACCAATTTCAGGCGATGTAGCGGAAAGTGGTGCGATCGCTGTTTCACCAATTTCAGGTGATGTAGGAGTAATTGTTGGTATTTCAGCAATCTCAGGTGATGTGGTGAGAAGTGGTGCGATCGCAGTTTCACCTATCTCAGGCAATATGGCGCTAATTGTTGGTATTTCAACAATCTCAGGTGGTACTAAAATGGGCTGACTTTCTGTAAACTCGTTATTAGTACTCTCAAGATAGCTGTCACGTTGCAGTGAAGTCAGATTTGCTGAGGCATCCGAGACATTAACCACCATAGCAGACTGTGACTCTGAAATTACTAACGGTTCATTATTATCAGAGTTTCTGAATAAATTAGGTGTATCTTCAATCTCGGCTGAGGTAGGTGTTAGCTGAACAGGTATACTCGCTAGAAACTCACTTGAAACACCGGAATCAATTTCTGGTTGTATTGCAATAGTTTTTTTTGCAACTGAAGACTCAGAATTAGGTACAACAATATGCTCTACTACAGTATTTTCATCATTCGCCAAAGGATGGGTTAAAGTAGTTGCATCATCAAGAGCGGGTGAGGTAAGTGCTGACGGCAAAGCTAGAGAATTTTCAACGACAGCATTATCTAGTTGCAATGTGGGTATTTCCAAATTAGCCTCAACAGACAGAGGCTCATCTGATGCTAATAAGCTATCTTCATTACCATTAATAGTAATATTGCTTTGAACGATATTTTTAGCCACAGATGATTTTACTGCTTTTTTAGATTTTGATTTTGATTTTTTATCAAGTGGCTTTTGAGGTTTATTTATTTTTTTTGATTTAGATTTACCTTTAATGTTTTGTTGTTGGGAGGTATCATCACTCCTTTTTTTATCAATCCGATTTTGCAGGATATCTGGAATACTGTCTTTTGCTAGTTCACTATTATTAACATGACTATTTTTTGGGAAAGTTATTGATTCAAAAGAATCAGATTCAAGTAATGGAAAACCACCATTTATCTCTTCGTTATCCCAACTATCCCAACCTATTAATGATTGTATCGAGGGTTTATATTCACGAGATAAGAAAAATTTAGACGATTTAGCTAATGGGAGTTGAGTTTGTATTGGGTTAATAAAATTACTTCGTGAATACAGAGAAGGAGACTGTTTTCTCAATACCATTCTCTCAGGATTTGATAAAGATGATATTATCCCAAGGGGCTGAATATTGTTTCCTAGTGGAGATTGAATAATTTGCATAGTTATCGTTTAAAAATAGCCAATTAGCTAGAAACGAAATATCCACTTTTTTGATTCCGTTGTACAGAAGTGCCTCCTCCTGTAGACCTTGCAACTTGTAAGCCTTCATAAGCTAAAGTTAATTCTTCAATAGCAACCGCCTTACCATCTGCTTGGAGTGCAGGTGTTTTCCAGGTTATAGGAATAGCACCAATCAAAGTCCAACTCATCATCGTTTCACCGGCTTGATTGAAAATCAGAATATTGACATTGCGTCGAGATGTTTTCTTTTTTTCATCAAAAACTGCATTCATCCAGTTCCAAAAACCTGGATGATCGGTAACTCCACGTTTAAGAGTGATGTCTGCAAATTCTGTATGACCTAAATAAATTCTTTGCTGGTCGTTAACACCACCTTCCTGAAAAACATTTTTCTTAATTTGAATACTTAATCCTGAACATTCCGCAAAAGATGCAGCAATAGAACTATCTATTTCTACATAGAAACGATTAGTAGTGACATAATTTAATTCATGAGTAATGTTGCCATTATTAGCGCCTGTAGCCATCACAACCACCTTTGAGAATCATAACTACCTACCCTTTCGCGCTGCGATCGCAAATCTTCTAGCAAAAGTTTATATACGTGCTCTGTAAGCTGGTTCATCAGCAGTGAGTCGTTGAGGTATTTACCCGCAGCAATAGCTGCCTTGCTTGCATCAGATGCCGCCGAAACCCCAGCGTATCCAGCAGTACCGCCAACATCTCCATCGAAGGTGAAAAAATTTTGTTGCTGTTTTGAATCCATAAATAAAAAAACTCTCCCTAAATCCAGGCTAAAGGTAGTGCATCAGAATCAAAAGTAGCCAAAAGTCGAACTTAGTTTTTGCCTGGATTTAGACTTTGGGTGAATTGTGTTACAAGTGCGATCGCAGTACTCTAAATTGTGATTAATAGTAAAATCATTTATCTAGCTACTGCTTGGGCAACCAGGAAAAGAAAATGAGAGAACACGTCAGTCGGCAGAAAAAAACTACTACAGACTTCTCAATTCCATCCCTGAAACACCCAACACGTGGCTTTGGTTTGGAGTCGTCGGCAATTTCACGCCAAGCGGTTCCAAAAATACAACCACTCCATAAACCACTGACTCACGATATCAGTCGCATACCACTTCATACCCAAGCAAAACTCTCAATTAGCCAGCCTGGAGACAAATACGAACAGGAAGCCGATAGCGTCGCACAGCAGATGAAATCTCTGGACATACAACGACAACAAGCGCCAGAGAACGAAGAAGAATTACAGATGAAGCCGATGGTGAAGCGATTGCCGATGTTAATGATAGGTAGCGAAACCAGAGAACCTGTAATCCAGCGAGATATCGAAAATGCTACCTATGACAAATCCGATCCAACAAGCGCCGAGGCATCTAGGGCTTTCTTCACAGCCTATAATGAAACTGTTCAAAAGGCATATAACTATGCAATCACCGTACCTAGTTTAGGAGCTTATGGGGAATTGAACGGTTATACCAAACTTTGGGTTCAAAAGTGGAATGAACATTTATCGCAAAAGCGCCCGAAGTTGATGGCAGCAGCCTTTGGATATGTGATCGAATCGTTGGTGAGTGACTCAAACTCGGAGTTTCACCCCAAAATTGGTGGAGAGTATTCAGTGGATACACAGGTAACAATGGGTGGAACCCGTCCTGATTTAGTTTTGCGGTTAAAAAAAGGAAGCAACCATATTGCATGGCTAGACCTAACAGCCTCAGATAGTGTTGACCATATTTACACGAAGGATAATTGGTCTTTAAAAGTTAGCAATTTTGCAGAAGTTACCTATCCTTCTCTTGATCTTGGCACTTTAGCCTTTATGCAACAAAATAAAGACAATAAGGGCGGAATAAGCGAAGCGGATCTCAAAACAAGATTGGCTGCTGCTCAGGCAGAGTATGGAAAACGTAAAGAGCAATGGAAGGAGCTTGGTCAAAAGTTTGCTTTCAATCAGATTTGGAAAGAAATGAAGAAGAGTCGGGAGACCTTAAGTATGATGCCAGAATATCCACGACAATTTATCTTGGAGAAAATAAAGAAGGAATTCCAGGTTGCTGAATTAGATGAAAAGCTGGTGCCAAGTATCTTAATTGCTATGGGCGTGTCGGCAGTACCTTGGGGCTATACAACGGGATATAGCAGCAGTGAAAAAGCAGGTGAAGCATGGCTGATAGATAATGCGCCTGCTGAAGCTTCAACTTGAATTTACCAGAAGGAGATAGCGATTTATCAACTCGAATGCGATTAATTAAAACCTTTGTCACCAAACAGTATGCTAAGCAATTGGGAATTAATACTGATATTTCTACCTCTCGACAAAAACGACAAGAACGCAATTTATGGCAAAGAAGATTTTGGGAACATCTGATTCGGAACGATAGAGATTTTGCCAAACATTGCGATTATATTCATTAGACCTCTTGCAAAAGTAACTTTTGCACTCTTGTGGGAAAAAGGGAAAGGTTAAAGGGACTCATGTTTTTTATTGTTCCTTTCCCCTTGCCCCTTATCCCCAGAGGGGACCCCACTTTCCCCCTTACCCTTTTCCCAACAAATGCCAATAAGTCTATTACAATCCTGTGCGACATCAATTATGTCTGACTCCACAGGATTGGCAATTTTCAACTATTCATCGGTTTATCCAGCAAGGTGTTTATCCGCAAAATTGGGGAATGATTGAAGTTTCAGAAGTGCTTAACAGTATTTGGGATATTTAGAAGAATTGGAATATGGTGCCGTGCGTTACGCTGTCGCTAACGCACCCTACTGGACATGATTGAAATTCACAAAGCTGGAGATACATCTTATTCTAAATTGAATTAAACTGCAATTGCAGCTCTTGTAGAGGAGCAAGGATATCTTTGCAGGGGAAGAGAAAGTCCTTTTGATTCGGTGAAATTGGATGATTTATTTTTTAGAGTTCTCTTACTTGAAGACAAAAGTTACTTCAGGGAAGGCAGAAGTTGCTACAGAGTGCGCGAAACACTCAAACATGAAGGCAGAAGTTGATGCAGAGTGCGCGAAACACCGAAACGTCTTGGCGGAAATTAATTCCGAGAAGGCAGAAGTTGATGCAGAGTGCGCGAAACACCGAAACGTCTTGGCGGAAATTAATTCCGAGAAGGCAGAAGTTGATACAGAGTGCGCGAAACACCGAAACGTCTTGGCAGAAGTTAATTCCAAGAAGGCAGAAGTGCAATCGCTCGATACTATAGAATGGGGTTCCCGAAAATTTAGACTTTCGACAAATTGTGTTACGAGTGCGATGTTGTCGTTAAAAAACTCCATAGCCCGTATATTCCCGCATTTCAGGAGATTGAAATCCTAAAACAATATCATCTTTTGGAACCCCTCGCTCTACAAGTTCTTGAGCCACTCTCATTTCCGTCATATTCTGCTCAATCGAAATTTTTCCCTGTTTAATATCCAAATGTAAAACACAACCATAGACTCGCCGATGACCATCCCATCCCACATTCATAACCATGTAATGGTCTTGTTTTGTATCAAAAACGGTGTAACAATCAATCTGACCATTTGCGATGGGGATAGCAGCATAAGCCGTCAACAAGGACTGAATGATATGGCGATTAGACTCTAGGATATCCATTGTACAATTACCTCTTGAATTGGGTCATAAATAATTTGTTTAATCTGATATCTCTCTACAGATATTTGGGCAAATTCCCGCTTAAAAAAAGCTTCATAAACACCTATAGGCACTGCCAAATAGAGAATGCGATTTGAATCGCTGATTTCTAAGGCAAGCCGATAATTCAAAAACTGTCCTAACGCAGCATGATAATCTGTTAGTGGTGAATCACTCAGGAACGTTTTAATCTCAACTGCAATTTTTTCTTCACCTCGCTCTGCCGCTAACAGTTGTTCTGCACCTAAATCTATTTCAAACTTAGTTCCGCCAACTTCCAGTCGCAGAGGATCATCGGTTATCTTCCACTGCTCCTTTTCTAAAGCAATTCTAACCACAGCATGAAATTTATCTTTAGCTGGCATTGTTAACGTTTTCTGATTTACTTAACATTTTAGTGCGATCGCCAATCTTATCGGTTGGGTTGAGTGCGATCGCTCGATACCATAGAATCGGGTTCCAAAAATTTTATACTTTCGATAAATTGTGTTGTGAGTGCGATCGCAGTAATCTAGATATTATTAACAGTAAAATATTCATCTAGCTACTGCTTGGGCAATTTGGAGAAGAAAATGAGAGAACATGTCAGTCGGCAGAAAAAAACTACTACAGGCTTCTCAATTCCATCCCTGAAACAACCGATACGCGGCTTTGGTTTGGAGTCGTCGGCAATTTCACGCCAAGCAATTCCTAAAATACAACCACTGCACAAACCAGTTACTCACGATATCAGTCGCATACCACTGCGTACCCAAGCAAAACTCTCAATTAGCCAGCCTGGAGACAAATACGAACAGGAAGCTGATAGCGTTGCACAGCAAGTAATGCAAACAATGGCGCAACCTGTAAATCGCCAGTCTATCCAACGAGAAGAAGCGCCAGAAGATGAAGAAGAATTGCAGATGAAACCTCTGGCAAATTCCATCACTCCTTTGGTGCAACGAGAAGCATTGCCAGAAGATGAGGAAGAATTACAAATGAAATTTCTGGACAATAGCACATTGCAACGAGAAGCATTGCCAGAGGATGAAGAAGAATTGCAGATGAAATCTCTGGACAATAGCACATTGCAACGAGAAGCATTGCCAGAGGGTGAGGAAGAATTGCAGATGAAATCTCTGGACAATAGCACATTACAACGAGAAGCATTGCCAGAGGATGAGGAAGAATTGCAAATGAAATCCCTCGACAATAGCACATTGCAACGAGAAGCATTGCCAGAAGATGAGGAAGAATTACAGATGAAGCCGATGGTGCAGCGTCAGGCTAATGCTGGAATGGCTGCTACACCAGACCTGGAAGCCTCCATTAACCAAGCAAGGGGTGGTGGACAATTGATGGCAGACAATATCCGCGAACCGATGGAACGGGCATTTGGCGCAGATTTCAGTGGGGTAAAGGTTCACACGGATGGTCAATCTGACCAGTTGAATCGGTCAATTCAGGCGCGTGCTTTTACGACTGGGCAAGATGTGTTCTTTCGTTCGGGTGAATATAATCCAGGGAGTCGGGGCGGACAAGAGTTGTTAGCGCATGAATTGACACACGTTGTGCAGCAAAATGGTGGTATACAGAGGTATTTGTCACATGAGCAGCCCTCATTGCAAAGAGAACTCAACATAACATCATATCTAGTTCAAAAGACACCGATTGGTGGACCTCAACACAATTACACGGCAAATAACAGCAGTAACACATTCATCTCGGATCATCTCGCACAGACCGAGGCACAAGCAGAAACTGCAACGTTAAATCGAGCAAACAATGGGCGTGGTACAACTAACACCGTATTAATGGAGACAGATGCTAATGTTAAGGATTTAGTGCTAGGAGCAGACTACGACGCAGCAGAGCCATTGGGTGGACCAATATGGAAAGTGCCAATTAATTGCAATTACATAATCATCAGGGCGGCTCACGGAGCCGATAACAATATTATTCGGGAAAGAGGATCTGTACAAAATGGCAGGGTATGGGTGAAAGTCTATTTTAATGAGCAAGGGCGTACCATTAGCATAACAGGGGTGTGGGGACAATAGTAGATTGTAGGTAATTAGTGCGATCGCAGACAATATCCGCGAACCGATGCAACTCCCAGGTAACAATCCAAGGAAATGCTGCACGATCTGCTTGCAGATTGGTATCGGTTTTATAGAAAGCGTGACGGTTGAGATGCCTAAGTGTAGTGTGCCGGAGTAATCGCATTCCAAAATAGCTTATTTCCGTTTTTAGTTTTAACACTTAGCTTTAACTCAATTGTATTGCTTCTAATTCTTCCCTTACAGATAAAGGCTGATACCCCAATGCAAAAGCTTTGGAACTATCCAAAGAAACATCTATTGGTCTAGGTGCTGCCATTTTCACATCTTGTTGGCGGCAGGATTTAAGTCTAGTGGCGGGAAGTTGAAATACTTCTACTAATATCTGTCCAAAATCATAACGTGAAATCCGCTCTTTGCCACCTAAATGAATGATGCCATTAACTTTTTCTAATGCTAATAAAAGTCCTTTGGCGGCAGTTGTTCCACTTACTGGGGTGCGAAATTCATCAATAAATAAATTTAGTTCTTTTTCGGCTTGTAAAGTTTGAATAAATGGCTGAATAAAGCTTTTCGCTGTGGGTGTTGCTGCACCAAACATCAACGGCATTCGGCACACTGCGGTCATGGGATATCTTTCTAGCATACCTGCTTCTGCCATGACTTTTTGCTCGCCATAAAGATTGACAGGACACACGGCATCTGTTTCTCGATATGGAGCATTTAAACCATCAAAAACTAAGTCGGTTGAAGTAAAAGCACAAAGAATAGAATTATCCGCGCAAAGTCCGGCAATATTGCAAGATGCTGTGACGTTAATTGCGTGCGATTCTTCAGGGTGGGTTTGACAAAAATTTGGTTGTGAATGTGCAGCAGTATGAATAACTGCTTCTGGTTTGACATCATTAAATATACGTTTCAATTCCTGAAAATTTGTTAAGTTTGCTTGTAAAATTTTCATCTCAGGAATCTCTAAAGGATGGGATAAATAAGTGCCATAAATCTCCCATTCTTGTTTTGCAAGCTGGCAAAGATGCCATCCTAAAAAACCACTTGCCCCAGTGATTAACAATTTTTTCATGTATAATCGTAAACCGCTCAAGAAAAAATCCTTGTTACAGCAGGCTTATATTTTACACTGAGTAGTGGCGCATCAAATACTATTGCAGTAATTCCTGAAACTGCTTTTCACTACGCACTTTGCTAAAGTCTGGGTCAGTTTTTGCTAATTTCTTGTATTTATTAGGAACAAGCTTGATTGCTTTGTCTAGGTTCTCAATTGCTAATTCTAGATTGCTTTGTAAAGCATAAGAGCAAGCTTTGTTGTAATACGCTTGGTGCAAATCTTGCTTGATAGCGATCGCTCTATTATAAGATGCGATCGCATCTTGGTAGCGATGCAGCTTTGTTAGAGCTATGCCTCGGTTAATTAAGGCTTCATATTTGTCGGGTTTGATGGCGATCGCTTTGTTGTAAGATGTAACAGCATCTTTGTAGCGTTGCAACGATGTTAAGGCGATGCCACGATTATACCAAGCTTCATATTTGTCGGGTTTGATGGCGATCGCTCTATTATAAGATCCAAGAGCATCTTGGTAGCGTTGCAACGATGTTAAAGCGATGCCACGGTTAATCCAGGCTTCAGGACTCTCAATTTTGATGGCGATCGCTTTATCATAAGCTTTTATGGCATCTTCATAATTTTGTCTATCTAATAAATTATTACCTTGATGGAAGTAATCTTCTGCTTTTTGGGTAGCCTTCGCTTCTATGAAAAGTTGGGTTACATTGCTTTCTTGGACAACCTGTGTAGTATTTTCTACCGATGAGTTTCCCCCACCACTACAGCCAAATGTCAAGAAAGCTATCAAGCCAGATGCAACGAAGCAGTGCCGAAAAACCATGCTGTACCTACAAAAATTATTAGATGATGTTCAAATTTGTTAGTTTTTTGAGTATTATCAAAATACACTAGTTTTTACCCATTAATTTACTTATATTTATTTTCCCAAAAAGTTTTGTTGACGATGCATAAAACTTTATCAAAATCAAGCGTATGTAATAATATCATATTAAGTACACATAAAGCAATCGCTTAGAACCTGCTTTACTCAAAAAACAATTTATTTGTGCTGCTATATATATTGCGTAGCTGTGACTCGTCGTAAACATCGCATTCGTGTAGTAATTCATCCTGATGAGAAGCTTCTTCAAACCGCCAATGCCGACAGTATAAATCAGCCAGGATCGCAGAGGTGAAGACAGAAGTAATATCAGAATAGTTAGTTTTTCCAACCTCTATCTCTATTAATTACTTTTATTTGATGCTTAGAAATAAAATTAAAAGTAAGCTCTAGATATTGATAAATCGTAGAAATAATTTATATTAAATATATGGCAATTTAAAGTTTTAATATTACTTAAAAATTTATTATCGGGAAAAATTCTCATAAAAATTGCTAGTGCATTCATAATGCCATGAGATAATTTTTGGCATTAAAATTGTATATTTTGTATTCATCATTTTTATTTAGGATATAAAAGTATGTCTCTTTTCTCCCCTGATGGTCGGACAAAAGTTAGCAATACGACAACTTCTCCATTTAGTGCTGTAGGAAAGATGAGAATAAGTTGGAAAGGGCCAGATGGGGTTATTAATACTGCTGATGATATTATCATTAACGGTTCTGGCGCCATGATTGATTCCTACCACTTTTTAACAGCAGGACATTGTGTATATGATACGAGATATGGAGGTTGGGCAGATAAAATTGAGGTGATGCTTGGTTCTAAAGGAAATATCATTGCTGGTACAAACCGGGCTGATTATGAATATTATAGTGAAGCCAAATCTGTTTACACACGTTCTTTTGATGGATGGACTCAAGGAGATCAAACTAAAAGCGAAACTTTTCAATACGATATAGGATTGGTTACTCTTGACCGCAATATTGGAAACTTCACTGGCTGGTTTAACTATGGATATGACGATAATCTCAGCAGTGGAACTTTAATGAATGTTACTGGATACCCTTCTGATAAATTTGATTCCAATAGCGATGGGAAATTTGACAACTATGATATGTGGACTCAGAGTGGAAAAATCACAAGTACAACTGACTCGATCTTGCGTAGTAATGAGCTAGATATCCTACCTGGAAATAGTGGAGGCCCTCTCTGGCTTAATAATTCCAACACAAATAAACCAACTATTTATGGAGTAGCTTCAAATGAGACAACCAGCAACAAAACTCCGCTTTACAACGAGTTCGCCCGAATTACAAGCACTCGATATAATGAGATTCAAAACTGGATCGACCAAGACAATACCGCGCGCCAACCCACTGACAAAGCTGATTTAGTAGATTCTGATGTGTGGTTTAACACCACTCTTGGAAGTTTTAATAATAAAACTATCAAATATGGGGAAAATTTTAGCATCACAGTCTATCCTCGCAACAATGGTACAGCCGCGACAGGCACTTTCTCGGTTTCGTTTTACGCTTCTACTGATACAAATATCACTGATAATATTGGTTCTCATTACTTAATTGGTAATACAACTATTTCTTCGATTAATCCATTCAATTCGGGAACAGCGACTTGGAGCGGTGCGTTTCCTAATATCCCAATTGGAAATTACTATGTTATTTCATTTCTAGATCCAACTAATTCAATCCAAGAGTTTGATGAAAGTCTAAGCAGCAACCAAAAGGTATTTAAAACTTTACTCACTGTTACCAATAGTACGCCTACTTCGCCAGATATGACCGTTTCATCAACCGTTAGCTCTCCTTTATCAGCCAATGAAGAAAATCTTACCTTAACAGGTGCAGATGATATTAATGGGACTGGTAATACTAGTAATAACAATCTAAATGGTGGAAATGGCAATGACATCCTTATAGGGGGAAGTGGTAATGATACTTTCGTTGGAGGTTTAGGTAACGATACACTAACGGGAGCAACTGAATCTGATGTTTTTACTATTAATACCCCTGCTGAGGGTATTCATAACATTACAGATTTTTCGTCCTTAGATGACACAATTTATGTTTCTAAAATCGGGTTTGGAGGTGGACTTAGTGAGGGTATACTTCAAGCCATGCAATTTTTTATCGGTTCAGTAGCAGAAGATAGTAGCGATCGCTTTATCTACAACAATAATACAGGAGGTTTATTCTTTGATGCTGATGGTACAGGCTCATTTAGTCAAATCCAAGTTGCTCAACTAGCAATAGGTCTAGCTATGACTAATACAAATATTTTCGTGATTGCCTAATAAATAAAGACGCGATAAATCGCGTCTTTACATAAGGGTTTTGGGTTTATCTAAACTGTATTACTCTATTTTCTCTGTGCAAGGCTTAACTAATGCCAAACACTGACTCGACAGTTGACTTAATCGAATCCCGCGCATCTTTCAAAGTTTGGCTAATGGGATGTTTTGCCTGCAAAAATGCGCGCGCACAATTGCGTCCCGGCATTCCCGAAATTGAACCACCTGGATGAGTCCCTGCACCAGTCAAAAATAGATTATCAATTGGCGTTTTGTAGTTCGCTATTTCTGGCAAGGGACGGAAGAATACCATCTGATCTAGGGTCATGTCAACATGGTAATAATTCCCTTTGTACGCACCTAATCTTTCTCCTAGTTCAGCTGGACTTTCTACCCGACGGGCGATAGTTGCATTCTTGACATTGGGTGCATAGTCTGCCAATTTATCAATCACCCGATCTGCAACTTTGTTTTTCAATTCATCCGTCCAACCAGTACCTTTTAAACCAGTGCCTTCTGCACCAGCAATTTGATAAGGAGCAAAAAACTCAATCCATAGAGTGTGCTTACCTGGTGGTGCTAATGTGGGATCTAAATAGCTAGGCATCACCAAATACATTGATGGGTCAGCATCAGGAATTTCTCCCAAAGTACATTTACTATGAGCCTGTTCTACATGAGCCACAGAATCAGCAATCAAAATAGAACCAACCAGATATTCATCTTTGTGAGCGTGGTGAGGAAAGTGGAGTGGTTCGTCTAAAGCCAAATCTATTTTGAGGATGGTTTCGTTGTTGTTAACGATGCGGCGTTCTAATCTTTCCCATAAATTTGGGTCGGCTCCATCAATATCGCTTTTATCTGTCATTTGTAAGAACAACCGCTTGGCATCAATATTAGAAATAACCCCGTATTTAGCGCGATATTCTTTTCCACCAGCAACCCGCACACCTACAGCTTTGCCATCATCAATTAAAACTTTTTCAACGTGCTGATCTGTGAGAATAACGCCACCTTTACTTGTAACTAAATTCACCAAAGCTTGCACAAGTGCGCCAGTTCCGCCGCGAGGTCTGGCCATCCCCGGATTATGACGCATTGCCATCATAATTGCACCAATGGCAAGGGTTTTTTGTGATGGCGGCGCACCAAGTTCTGCTGATAGTCTGGCTAGTGGCGCTTTCAGAAATTCTTCATCAAACCACTCGTTAAGTAAATCCTCAGCGCTGGTCAACATCGTGCGAATAAAGTCCAGCGTTTTGTTTGGAGAACCAATAACAGAAAATAAATCTTTCAGTTTGGTGATGTCGTAGTTACCAAGGATGTCTATAACTGATTTTGGCGGTGCATTAAACATAGGAATCATTGCACCTAGCGCTCGCTGCCAAAAGTCTACAAATTCTGCATATTTTTTGGCATCACGTTGGTTGTAACGGGCGATTTCTGCACAAGTCTTTTCCAGCGACTTATGTCCTAAAAAATACTTCCCATCAGGATGAGGACAGAAAACAACTGGATCGCACTCCAAATAATGCAAGCCATATTTTTCTAGTTCTAATTCTTCAACAACTGGCCCTAAATGAATAAATTCATGGTCAATCGCGCACAAATTGAATTTAAATCCAGGAGCTTCTTGGGGTAGACATTCTTCAGTTGTTGCTGCACCACCGATAACAGAACGCTTTTCTAGTAACAGGACGCTATAACCAGCTTTTAGCAAATAAGCTGCACAAACTAACCCATTGTGCCCAGCACCGATCAGCACAACATCATACTCTTGCATAGTTGTCATTTTGAAATTAAGTAGCTTTTAAAAGCTTACAAAACTTTTAAAAAATTTACATCATTCCCTAGTTACAAAAACTATCCTTAACTATTGTCAATACTACTAAAGAGATAATTCAGTAATTGATGATGGTATTTGCTTCACTTGAGTTTCTACCAGAAGTATTAAACTACCCTTTTCTACTTTTATATCTTTAATCTTGAACGCCATATCTTCCCATTTTAAAGATGGTAGATTCATCAGTTCTTTGGCTTTCTGCATTATTGCTGTAACTAATTCTATTGAAACACCCTCTCCCTCGGTGCAGTTAAAACTCTCCAGCATCGCGGGTTGTGAATGAGTCCGTGGACGAAGCACCGCAGTGTAGGCTAAAGGGCGAGTATTTCCCATTTCCTTTAACAGCACTCTTCCCCTACATTCAATTTTGCCTTCACCAGGTAAAAATACTTGAATTTTTTGCGGCTCAAAACTGACAATCTCGCCATCTACATCCAAATCAAAGTTTTGCATCTGGCTACTAACAAAGTCTGATGCCAAAGTGCGGTTCATATCCACTTCTGTGAGTACAATCCGAGCAATGGCATTTACAGCCTCATTGAGTTCTATTTGACCAAAAAGAGCGCTAAAGGGATTGATGTCAATACTATCTGTTTGCAGTTTTATTTCCTGTACGCGAATGTCTTCTTTAATCACTAATCCTTGACCAGTAACCGACACTCCATCCGCTTGTCCTTGAAGTATTTTTAACAGGTCGGTTTTTACATCTATTTCTATTTCTTCTACTTCATCTAGCTGATTGGATACTTGTTTTTCAGCTTCTTGGGATAAAAATTGTTCTTCTAACCGATGCTCATTAGGCATGAATTACTAATTCTCATAAATGTCCTCTTACTATTTACTGTAAAGGCTAGATACTAATAAGCGGCTCTATATTACGATATATGCAAATTGGAGGATTGAGTAATTAAGTAGAAAGTATTGTTTGTTTTTTGAGTTTTGCTTTTTTAGTAACAACCATTTTTACACCACCGCTAGGGACAATTGTAATTCCACGACGGACTGGATGCACAGGACGTTTATCAGTAAGGCTTAATTCAAAACGGGATAATATTATAGCTGTTACTAATTTTAGTTCGTACATGGAAAAGGCTGCACCAATACAACCGCGATAACCTCCACCAAAGGGTAAATATTCGTAAGGTGAAAATTTTTGGTTGAGGAATCTTTCTGGGCGAAACTGTTCTGGTTCTGGGTAAGTCTCGGCTCGGCGATGTGCTAAATAAATACAGGGAACTAAAACTGTTTCTGATGTAAATTTATGCTCCATAATTTCCACTCTATCTTTTACCATTCGCGGTGTGCAGATTAAAGCAATAGGGTGAATTCGCAGTGTTTCTTGACAAACGGCGGTGAGATAAGGTAATTGGGCAATTGTTTCAGGATTTGTGAGATTGTCCAAGGTGTTTAGTTCTTGCATTAGCCGATGTTTCACCTTTGGGTGAGAGTGAATTAAATAAAATATCCAGGCTAATACACCAGATGTAGTTTCGTAACCCAATAGCAATAATGAAACTAGTTGATCGCGTAATTCCTCATCTGTCATCTGTTGCCCATTTACGTCATACGCTGACATCAGCAGACTGAGAATATCTGTACGCGCAGGATCATTTTGCCAACGTCTTTCAGAAATTTCTGCATAGATGAGTTTGTCAATTTGCTCTCGTCTTTTTAAGAAAATTCCCCAAGGACTCCATGCGCCTAAATCTTTTTGCAGCGAAGGAAAGAAAAACAAGCTGGAATACCAAGGTTTAGTTACGTCTTCTAATAAAGAACTCAATTGTTCTTTTAATTGTTGGTAACGCACACCATGAGTAATCCCAAATACCACTTGTAAGATAATTTCTAAAGTGATATTTGACATTAATTTGTGTATACAAATATTTGTATCTGATGTCCAATGTTGTGTAATCTCTTCAGTTATTTGACAAATTGCTTGTCCATAAGATTTTAAATTATCGCCATGAAAAGCTGGAAGTAATAGCTGTCGCTGTTGTTGGTGCGATCGCGCCTCTTGAAACACAATAGAATTCTCACCAAACAAGGGTTTAAATACATGGGTTGCTTTGTTAAAATCTAATTTGTGTGCAGGTATGGCAAAACAATCACTAATTGCTTGGGGATGGCTAAAAAATACTATCGGTGGCGACTTTAAACCCATTACCTGTACTGTGAAAACATCACCATATTTGGCAGCATTATTTTCTAAAAACTTTGTTGGTTCAGCAATTAATTGCAGAGTTTGTAACAACGCTGGTGTACTGAGATTCTCAAATAGTTTCATTGTTTATTGAATAATTTTAGGATTTAACAAGGCGCAAATAATTCAATCCGCTTGGGTTAAGGCTTACTTCTCCCTAACACTCCTTAAAAAAGATGCAATTAGAGCAAGCTTTGTTAATATTTTCAGGGGATAGTAGGGAGTTAATTACTACTAAGTAACCCGTAGTGGTAATTAATCACTATTAATTTTTACAAAGTTAATGATAATATTTTTTCTGAATTTTGAAAGCGATTTACAGAAAAAACTTACTCAATTATTTTTGGATACACATATTAAAGTTACGTCTTTTGGTGATATTAAAATGCTTTATTTTGATATATACTATCCATCTTAAAATTCATTCTTTTTACAGTTGTAATATATTAAAATCCCTATAGTCCTCTTTAAAAGAGGACTATAGGGATTGTTTAAAAGCATTGAAAATCTATCTAAATGTATAGATAATTGACAGTTTGCTGAACGCAACCATTAAACCTCGCAGCATCAAACAGAGGTTGTCTGGAGGATGGAAGACCTCACCTGACGTTGACTCGTGACAACCATCTCAATGGGACGATCTGGCCCTGTCACCAAGCCACGGCGTTTAGGTCGCACTTCACCTTTATTAACTAGTTCTAATTCCTTGCTAGAAAGGATTTGAGCAAGTGCTAGCTTCATTTCCAACTGGGCAAACGCTAGCCCAATACAGCGTCTAGCACCAGCGCCAAAGGGCAAATATTCATAAGCAGAAAATTGCCGTTCTAAAAAGCGTTCTGGCTTAAACTGCTTAGGTTCTGGATAAATATCTTCCCGTTGGTGGGTCAGATAAATAGAACCAATTAGGACTGTACCCGGTTCTAGTTCGTAACCGCCCAGCGATATCGGTGTTTTTACTCTTCTGGGAAAAGTTAGCATACCTACTGGATAAATCCGCAATGTCTCGGAACAAACAGCGTTGAGATAAGGTAATTTGAAAACAGTGCCAGGATCTGGGTTATCGCCCAAGCTATCTAATTCTTGCAGTAGCTTTTGGCGCACTGATGGTATTTTATGAATCCAGTAGAATGCCCATGCTAAGGCTGTTGCTGTGGTTTCGTGACCAGCGACTAACAGAGTCATCAATTCATCGCGCAACTCTTCATCAGTCATGGGTTGACCGGCTTCATCTCTAGCAGCCATGAGTAAGCTAAGAATATCCGTGCGTGATGAATCTGGTTGTTCTCGACGTTCCCGAATTTCCTCGTAGAGGAGTTGGTCAGCTTCTTGCTGAAGGCGCATCTGATTTCCCCAGAAGTTAATCGGGCCAAAATCTCTTTGCAAAGCTGGAAAATAAAGCAAAGCTATACTTAAGCGAGAACTGGCCTTTTCTAAAAGATCGCCCAAAAAATGCTGTAGTTTTTCGGCGCGAGGCCCTTCATATAGACCAAATACAGCTTGCATAATCACCCGCAGGGTAATAGCTTGAGTTGCAGACCGAATATTAAAGGGTTTACCTATCTGGTATTGGTTGATAACTTGCTTGGTGACATCGGTAATCACTTGGCTATAGTTCCGCATTCTTTCGCCGTGAAAGGGAGGCATTAACAACTGGCGTTGGCGCTGGTGTTCTGCACCGCTAATGCTAATCACAGAATGCTTTCCCAGCAAAGGTTCAAACACCTTATTCAGATCGCCAGGGGCTTCTAATTCCTTGGTATCAGTTGTCAAAATTTGCTGTTGCGCTTGGGGGTTGCTGACAACCACCATAGGAGGCAGATTTTTGTCTAATCGGAGAGTAAAAATCTCGCCATAGGTTTTGGCACAATCCTCCATAAATAACATCGGATTAACAATCCAGCGCATCATCTGTACAACTGCTGGAGTTTGCGGCCCATTTGGGAATTTCATAAATTTTTTTCCGATTAAATATTTTTTGCTACTTCAACTAATTGAAATTTTGGTTGCCTGACCATTTAAAGTACTTATTCTAACGTTGCAAAAAAGCAATAAACTGTTACAACCTCGAAGATGTAAAATTTTGGTTAAATTCAACGAGCATCTACAGTTTCACTTCATCGTCAAAAGGTACTCAGCATGACTGCAATCTCCCCAAAGGCATCTTCAGCGCTTCCTAATTTTTCGGAAGGGATTCAATATTTTGGTGAAGCATTACCAGATTTTGAAACTTATGGTGCAACTCCTGCTATCGAGTCGGGCAAAATCGCGATCGCATCTCCCACAGAACCAAATGCAGTATATCAAACTTTACTTGCTGCCGATGCCCTGCGCTACCTGACTTTACAAGTTACTGGTAGTAAGGCTTCTGGGCATCCCGGCGGATTCGCCAGCCAAGCAGAAGCTTATGCATCTCTTGTCATGCTGGGATACAAGAACATTATTACCGAAGTCGGACACCACGCCCCCGGATTTTATAGTGCCATGTTCTTGGATCGATCGCTAGAGGACATGGGAATTTTTACAGTCCAAGAATTGCGCGATCGCTTCCGAGAAAAGCACGGACTTTTAGGACACCTTTCTGGTTACATTCCCGGTATTCTCGCACCTGCGGGGCCTTTGGGACAAGGGCAACACTTTGCAATGGCGGCTGCGCTATTGCACAAAGATAAGTTGTTCCCCTTTACAGTTGGGGATGGTGGATTGGGTGAGCCTTATATTGTAAGTGCGATCGCACATTTTCATACTGCTTATCCTGCTGTCACCAACTTTTTGCCGATATTAGTGTGGAACGGTTACAGCCAAGAACATCACAGCATGGTTTCCCTGAAAACCAACCTAGAGATGCAAGCATATTGGCAAGGTAACGGTTTTGATGAAGTGGTGTTAGTTGATGCCAAGGATTTCGACGATCGAGACCAACCAGGGGATTACGTTGATAGTACTGCCTTTTCCTTTGAGAAACGCCTAGAATTTACTCAAGCAGTACTTTCTGGTATAGATAAAGCAGCGCGATCGGCACTGGGTGGTAAACTTACCGTCTTCATCATTAAACAACTCAAAGGTGCAGGAGTCCACGCGCGAGGTGCAAAATCCCACAACCTTTATCCTAAAGACACGCTAGATGCGCCTCATATTATTAGTGCATTGCAAACCCGTGCTTTGTCTGTGGAAGCTTGGCAATTAGTTAGAACAAATGCAGAACGCGCCGGTGGTGGCCCAGCAGGGAAAACTGTGGTGACAGAATTTGAATTTCCATTACCAGATTTAGGCGAATTACCTTTAGAAGAATATGCAGTTGGAGGTGAACCAAAAGTTTCCACAACTGCGATGGGACGATTAGTAGGAATAGTTGGAAATAAAGATCGAAATTTCCTTGTCACCAACGCCGATGGTAATGAAGCATCAGGAATTGCCAACATTAACCAAGTATTAAAGATTATCCACCCCACAACCGACGACTTATATAACCAAGCGCCAAATGGACAAGTTTATGAACCATTGAGTGAAGATGCTTGTGCCGGTTTAGCTGCGGGTTTAGCGTTAATGGGTGCGAGAACTTTGTGGTGTTCTTACGAATCTTTTGCCATCAACGGATTACCAATTTGGCAAACTGTAACCCAATCAATGGCAGAATTGCGCCGTCCAACTCCCTCGACTATTACTTTATTCACAGCAGGCGCATTAGAACAAGGGCGCAACGGTTGGACTCACCAACGTCCCGAAATTGAAGCTTACTTTGCTTCGTTGATGCGAAATGGAAATGTTTTCCCATTATTTCCGCCTGATGCTAATAGTATTCAAGCCTGTTATGATTGGGCATTGAAAACTAAGAATAAGGGAATTGTAATTACAGCAAGTAAATCGCCATTACCAATTCGCACAACTTTAGAACAAACTCGTCAAGGGTTGCGCGATGGTGCGGTGTTATTACATGAAATTGCTGGCGATAAACAAGTTGTATTTGCTGTAATTGGCGATATGACATTAATGCCAGTATTTGAAGCTGCTGCTTTCTTAGAAACTGAAGGTATTGGTGCGAAGATAGTTTCTGTTATTAACCCCAGACGTTTGTATCGTCCCCACGATACCGCATGGGATATCTGTTCCGAACCTGATGGCGATTTCTTAGATGATGCGAAATTTGCCGAATTATTTGATGGCGATGCGCTAATTGCTGTTACAGGTGGCGCTGCGGGGATGCTAGAACCTATCTTGTTAAGGAGTACAGCCAAGCGCGACACCTTTGCATGGAAACGTGGCGAAACTACAGCCAGTGCTGGTGAATTGATGGCGTTTAATGGATTAACTGCTGAAGCGTTAACAAAACGTGCGATCGCATTAGTGCATTAAAGCTGCGTAGGCGTAGCCAGCCGTAGGCATCGTTTTTTATTTTATCGCAAATGTACGTATGGAAATGCTGAAAAATTGCGTTTAATGCGTATATTTGCGTTTTTTTATGAGAATTTCTAAGGCATTAAGATTAATTTATAAATAAATGTGGTTAGATTTGCTGAAATTCTTTAACATTAACAGGTTTTGAAGTCAGAAAAGCTGCTTTTGAAGTCAGAAAAGCTACTTTTAAAGTCGCAAAAGCTGCTTTTCAAGTCGCAAAAGCTACTTTTCAAGTCACAAAAACTGCTTTTCAAGTCGCAAAAGCTACTTTTCAAGTCACAAAAGCTGCTTTTCAAGTCGCAAAAGCTAGTTTACGAGTTCAAAACTTGATTTACAAGCCAGGATGAAACCCGATATTTTTATAGAAAACATGGCGTTTAATGGATTCACTGTGGAAGCTTGACAAAAAGTGCGATCGCGTTAGTACATTAAGATTAAGGTTTGAATAATTAACCGCAGATGAACGCAGATAAATATTGGTGTGCATCTGTGGTTTTTTTAATAAATGATAGAAATTAGTTTCTCAAAATCTTGGCAATCAAAAACTTGCTGCTTTTTAGAATATTGACCACATATCTTATAATAAATTTTATTATCTTGGATAGTAAATAAATATCCGTCTATTACTAATAGCTGGTGTTTCAATTTAAAACTTATTGTATGATTAGTATATTTGCCATATTTCTGAAGAAGATAAATAAAACTTTCCAGATTTCCATTTTGAGCATTTTCAAATTCTAATAAGTCCTTATCAATACTGCTGTTTACCTGTAAAATTAATTCTTGAATTTCTGTCAAGTGGTTAGGATAATAAATTTTAAATTGATTATGTTTTTTAATCAAGGCAATAATTTCATGATAATTATACAAAATTCCAATATTACAACCAGAATTTGTTAAATATCTTTCTATCTGATTATAGTAATTTTGCAAGTTTACATCTTCTCGTTTTACTTCCACAATCATTAAAGGATTTTGATGTGGCTTAAAGGTTTCATTTTTTTGTTTTTTATATATTTCTATATCATGATTATTGGCTTCAACTTTAATAGTAATTTTATCTGACAACAATTTACTTTCTTTAATTAGAAAATGAATAAATATTTGCCTCACCAACTCTTCTGGTCTGCCATTAATTGGTATTTCTATACCCCTAATTAAACATTTTATATATTGTTGGTTATATTTTTTAATATATATTTCCAGCTTTTGCTGTATTTCTTCATTTAAATATGTCATCACTATTTTATTATAATTAACTAATGGTGGATACAATTTTTTTAGAAGCGCAAGATGATTGCGCCCTAAGCTGTGTATTAACTGTGCAATTGCAAACTTTTCTATTTTTGTCCAAAGAAACCTAGTATTTTATTAACTAATTCCTTCCAATGTTCTTCAGCTTTTCTCTGGAAAAATTTGTTCAAGTTTGTTTCTATTTCTAGTTCTCGCCTAAATATCTCACATACGTTACCTGCGAAAGTTTCCCCTTTTTTCTTTTCTTTACCTTTCTCAGCAATTAGAGCATTCCAAAACTTAGATTCTTCGCTTCGAGGTAATAGTATTCTTGTAAGTTCTTTTTCAATTTCTGTTCCTACTTCGTCTATAAAATCGTCATATAATGCGTAAAATTCTTTTACTAATTCAGGAATTAGCGTCTTTAAAGATTCGTTGGCATATGTAAGTTCATACAAGATATTTTCTAGTTCGTGCTTGACTTCTCTAGTAAATTTCTTCAGCATTTCATCTTCATCTATTCCCTCAGCAAAAACCTTCGCATCGTAGTATATATCTATATCCCTTGGTTCATAGTAACCGAAATTTCTATGGATAGCGTGTTTAGTGTTCCACGCTTTATAACTTGTACGGTAGTATTCAAGATATTTATCAATAAAGTCTTCATAAACAAAACTAGGTACTCTTTTACTCAAGTCTCGTACATTCTCTATCTTCTGAATGGCGTTTTCAATTGCTTTAATTTCTGATACTGTCAAAGTATCACCATTTTTTATTTTTCCAAAACTTTCTCGAATATTGTTTATTTCATCTAATAAAAGATTTCGTCTACGTTCTATTACATCTGCTATAGCTTTGATAAGTTCATCTTTATCTGCTTGTACATCTTCTTCATCGTAAATATCATTTAGCTTGACTATATCATCACGGTAGTATCGCAAAGAATCATAGGACAAGATATTTTCTTGAAAAAAGTCTAAATTTAAACGCTTGAATGTAGCTTGAACTTCGTCCTGTCTAATTTGAATTCCTAACTCCCTATCTCCATCAGCACCATGTACTTTTTCAGGTTGGCTTTTTTGAGGTAATATCAAAGTAACAAATCTATGATGAAATTCTTTGGATTTCGATGTCAAATGATAACCTATTAATTTAGTAATATTAGTTTCGGGAGCAGCATTGAAGGGGGTTACAAAAAGACAGATACTATCCTGGCTATCAATATATTTCTGCAAATCTTTACGAATTGGGTTCTCATCAAGCCCTTTAGTATCAACAACAGAATCGAACTGAGACAAGTTTGAGCCAGATAAAACATCATAGCTGACATAAAGATAGATTTTTCTTGGGATAGCAAAATCTTTCAAACGGACATTATTTATATCATCAAATGTATTTTTTATCCAATCTTGCTCTCTAGTTTGATTATCAAATTCAATTTTAGTGGAAGTTCTAGATTCAAGGTTTGCATTACTTAATGCAGTCTTTTTCAGTACCTCCATTCCTGACTCATTAAATAGCTCTTTAGCTTGATCGATTCTAATAGTTTTATTTTTCTCAGCATCAGGAACAGATTTATTAATTTTTTTTAGTTCTATAACGTTCCTGATAGCTCTTTCAATTTCTTCAGAGATAATTATTTTCTGCTCTGACTGTGTGTCATCTTTACTAGCAATAGAGTCACAGAATTCAAAAATAAGATTCTCCATCTCATCAACTGTATAAGGCTCTACCTCTATGGAAGTTCTGTCGGCTGCTTTGATAATTACTTCACATATAGTAGTTTTGCCTCCTCCAGTTGAGAGTAACTCTCTAGTTTCGATTACATCTTTAGTTTTGCCATTAATATTTTTGGAACACTTAAAGTCACTGATTAAGTTAAAAAGATGACAAATAGCTGTTGTCTTACCTTGTCCAATAGTACCAATAAAAACAATTTTATATTTTTCTATACTCAGAATTTTATCAATTTCTTCTAATCGTTCTAGCTTGGATTTTAAGTTATTGATGCAAATATGCTTAATTACATTAATGTCTGAACCACCTGATATTTTGGTGATTTCACGTCTTAAGCTTTGCTGTAACGATGCGATTTCTTCTTGCCACTGTATAGTCAACATACTGTTTATCCTCTTTTAATGCTACTTGCTGGATAATTAAAATATGCCCAGATAGCATAAAAATCTAACCAGAAGCGACTATCTACTCATCCCAAATAGAATTTTCTGTGCAATGGCATAAAATGGCAAAAACTGCCATAATGTAGAAAAACACATTGTAAAACTAACCCTTGTGAAAAGTATCAATATTTCCTTACCTGACACCATGCGAGCTTATATAGAAGAACAGGTAGCTCAAGGTGGTTATAGCAGTGTCAGCGAATATTTTCGTGAATTAGTGCGACAAGACCAAAAACAGAGAGCTAAAGAACGTCTAGAAACAATGCTTCTGGAGGGATTAAACTCTGGGAATGCAACAGAAATGACTGTTCAAGATTGGGAAGATATCCGTCAAACAATCCGAGAAAGAATGAACAAACATCAAGATGCAATTTAGCCGTGATGTTTGAAATAAAAAAAAGACCTCAAGTTATCCGGGACTTAATAGACTTAGCAACGTACATAGCACAAGATAACTTAAATGTTTCAGACCGCTTTTTAACCGCAGCCGAAGCAACATTTAAACAATTAGCAAAAACCCCGGCTATTGGAAAACCATGTCAATTTGTCCATCCAAATCTAGTAGGGATTCGACAAATATCTATCAAAGGATTTCAAAAATATCTCATCTTTTACCGCATCACTGAATCAGCAATTGATATTCTCCGAGTCATTCATGCTGCAAGAGACATTGAATCAATATTTAATGAAGACTTAGAACTATGACTTATTCTGCAATTATAAATTAGATTATCAGCCGCGATCGCGCAATTTCTCTTCTACCGATTGGACGTACATTTAGGAAGTATACATCGCACTGTTCACATTAATTTATCAGGCGCGATCGCATCACCTCATTCAGGTTTAAAAGTTGTAGTTGTAGGTTGGGTTGAGGAACGAAACCCAACATTTCTGCCTCTGTTAGGTAACACTAAAGTTCAAGCCAACCTACAGTTAAGATTTCCGTACTACGCTTTAAAACCTGCAAAGGCAGATTTTGTTTGTACTATGAAAAACTGTTTAAGCAGTTTCACTCACTAATCGCAGAATAAATTGGAGTGGAATTTCTAGCCGATCGGAGCGATTATTTAGTTCATAGCCTAGTGCATCAATCGCTTGTTCTAGAAGATAGGCAAAAAGCAGCACATCTAGTTCTTCTTTTGTGTTTGGAAGGAAAGATTCTTGATTAGCAGTTTCTAAATAAGAGTTCAAAAAGCTAGTACTGACCCAGGTATACCAAAACTGTCCCCATTGTTCTATAAGGGGTAAATTTTCAGGCCGGATCATCCCAGATTCTTTTTGATAGCCCAGAGCTTCGTTAACTGCGTAGTTGAAAGATAGTAACATTCCTGCTACATCTTGTAGAGGCGATCGCTTTATGCGCCGTTCGCTGAAACTACGATCTGCTTTACCTTCAAAATCAGGAATAATAAAGTCTTTTCCTGTGTAAAATACTTGCGCTAAATGGTAGTTTCCATGATGACGAGTCCGCAATGCAGTAATTTTTTGCCCGACAACTAACTGAAAGCGTTCTAATATTTTATCTTGGCTATTAAGAACTTCTAATGCTAATGGTTGAGTATCGGTTGGCAAGTATTTTACTCGTTCTTTTAACAACCGAAATACTTGTCCAGTTAAGTTACGTGCACTTTGATATATCGAACGTTGATAAAGCGATGAAAAAGATTCTGGAGCAAAGTCTGAGCTATCTATATTTGTAGCCAGCGCTATATGGAATTCAGCTGTGGATTTACCCAATAGCTCAACACTTTGCAAGTAAGAAGTGATAGTTGCAATTGCCAATTCGGGAATTTCAATTCTCTGTAAATCCAACAAAGAACCTGATGGCAGAGGCACTTCGGCAATAGTGGCGTGTTCTGTGGTCACTAAATCAAAGTACTTTTGCAAACTATCAAGTGTGTAGTCCCAGCCACTACGGATATCTAAAATAAACTCTTGTAATATACCTATAGTCGTAGGTAGGGCAGTTTTATTGCCTGTTTTATTTGCACGGCGGTACTCTAAAGCACCAGCGAGGAAAACTGAGTTTTGCAAGCATTTTTTCTGGTATAGGAAACGCCGGATTTCTAAATCTGGGTGCAAACCCTCCTCGACTTTGCGGAAGAGTTTCAACAACAAGCGATCGCCATAAATTATATAAGTATTGGTTTGTTCTTCTTTATTCAGAACAGTCGGCTCATGATTGGTTAACTGTCGGCGCAATTCGGAGAATGAATCAGTAGTAGTGCCAAATAATTCTCCGGTTATCCCTTTATAAGAGTGATGATTAGCGATCGCATCATCTAGCAGTGAGGTGAGAAAGTTTTTGTCTGCTAAAGCATCAAATAAAATTCCAACTTCTTGAGTGTTGGGTGGAGGAGTGTCTATTTTGCCTTGCACCTCAAGCCGTGCAATTATAGCTTGCGGCATTTCTGCCAAAAGATGCGTTGCTTGCTCACTTTCTGCATAGGCGAGAAATAACAGATAAGTTTCGTGGTTTCCCTGGCTATAATCTACCTGCAACCAAACAATTTGAGCTATCTGCTGGTTATAGGGTAAAGAAATCGCTTCAATGATTTGTACTGATTGTATAGTCTGAGTTTTGCCGCCAAACCAGCTACAGGTATAGAGGTAATCCCGCAGTGTTGATTCTAGAACGCTTTTTGACTCTCGTTGCCCAATCACATTTTGCCATGAACCATTTACCAGCAGAGTTACTAAATCTGCTTGGGGTTTAGGCTCTTGAGTTGAGCTAGGTTTACGTTGTAAGGTGAACCAGTAAAACCCGTAAGGACTTAAGCTGAGGAAATAGGGCGATTCTGTAATCGGTGGAAACTCAGTGGAACCAAAAATTTCTATTGGTATTAGTCCATTGAAGGCTGATAAATCTAACGCCACCGTTTGTACGTAACGAGATAAATTTGCTACTACTAAGACATCTTCTTCAGAGGTAATCCGGCTGAAGGCAAAAACTTTGCGATTATTAGACTGTACCAATTCAAAACGCCCTTCACCCAATGCCGCAAACCGTTTGCGAGTAGCGAGTAAACGTTTCATCCAATACCAAAGAGAATTGCTATTAGTCCGTTGTGCCTCGACGTTGAGTGCTTCGTAGTGATATTCTGAGTCAACGATGACGGGTAGATACAAGCGTTGCGGGTTGGCGCGACTAAAACCAGCGTTGCGGTCAGAACTCCACTGCATAGGTGTGCGAACACCATTGCGATCGCCTAGATAAACGTTATCTCCCATGCCAATTTCATCACCGTAGTAAAGTACGGGGGTTCCTGGCAGAGATAATAGTAAACTATTGAGTAACTCAATTTGGCGGCGATCGTTGCCCAAAAGCGGCGCTAATCGGCGGCGGATGCCTAAATTTACCCGCATCATTGGGTCTTGTGCATAGGCCCCATACATAAAATCGCGATCTTCATCTGTCACCATTTCTAGAGTCAGTTCGTCATGGTTGCGGAGGAACAATGCCCACTGACAGTTATCAGGAATCGATGGAGTTTGCTGAAGAATATCTACAATCGGGAAATTATCTTCCATCCGCACTGCCATAAACAAACGCGGCATTAGGGGAAAATGAAAGTTCATGTGACACTCATCCCCTGCACCGTAATACTCGGCTGCATCTTCAGGCCATTGGTTCGCCTCAGCTAGTAACATCCGGTTAGGAAATTTCGCGTCGATATGCGATCGCAACTCCTTCAAATACGCATGGGTTTCAGGTAAGTTTTCGCAGTTCGTTCCTTGCCGTTCGTAGAGATAAGGCACAGCATCCATACGTAGTCCATCTACACCCATCTCCAACCAAAAATCTAGAACATCAAATACTGCCTCGCGCACCAAGGGATTGTCATAATTCAAATCCGGCTGATGGGAATAGAAACGATGCCAGCAATAAGCTTTGGCAACTGAATCCCAAGCCCAGTTAGATGTCTCAAAATCTTGGAAGATAATTCGCGCTTCTTGGTATTTTTCAGGAGTATCACTCCAAACATAAAAATCTCGCTCTGGACTTCCTTTCGGAGCGCGACGTGCTCTTTGAAACCAAGGATGTTGGTCAGAGGTATGGTTAATAATTAATTCTATAATTACACGAATACCGCGCTGATGAGCAGCGCTCAAAAACGCTTTAAAGTCTTCTAACGTGCCATAGATAGGATTGATACTAGTATAATCGGCAATATCGTAACCATCATCTCTGAGTGGTGAAGGAAAAAAAGGTAACAACCAAATGGCAGTAATACCTAAATCTTGTAAATAGTCTAGTTTTTCTGTCAGCCCTGGAAAATCACCAATACCATCACCATTACTGTCAGCAAATGTGCGAACACCTAATTCGTAGATAATTGCATTTTTGAACCATAATGAGTCATCTTTCAAGTTGGAGTTTGGCATTATTTTAAGAAGATATGCGATCGCATATCCAATAGAACTATATTTTTACTTGATACAATCGCTGAGATTATCAGCTTATTTATCTTACACGAGTAATGTTTACGCTTTCTTACTTAAGTAATGAAACTACCAAAGGAGCTATATTTAGTCATAAATAATCATACCAACTGCGTATATACATATAGCAGTTTTCATTTGCATGAAGTACAAAGTTACAAGTTTTGAGGCAGGAGGCAGAAGCTTTTTATATCTGATGCTCCCGTACTGCATTTTTAATTTCACTTAAAAACCAACCTGCTGTATAATTTTTATTTCCGGGTGGAAAAAAATGTAACAAAACTTATTGTAAACTATAGCAATCCTAAATGAGGAGCAAATTTATATTTGCAGCATCACTGTTGCTGAGTTATATTTTGATGCTTATAATTTTCAACGAGTAGTGGAAAATTTAACTCGTGCAGAAGAATTTATTCAAAACTTACCCGTTGTACCTTTAACCGATCCTGCTCTAAGAAAGTATGGTGAATTAAAAGCAGAACTTCGTAGAATAGGACAAACTATTGCTGAATTTGATTTACTAATTGCTAATGTTGCAGTTGCAGAAAATTACACTTTAGCAACAAACAATACTCGTCACTACAGCCGTATTTCTAATTTACGGTTGAAAAACTGGATTTCATCTTAAAAATATTAAGTCCTGTTACACTTTTGACTTAACTGCTTGCTGTGATGCTTGTATCTGAGGCAAACTCCAGTCGGGACGCAAGCTAGCGGCGTTGCGTAAATAAATATGATGAATTGAGGCGGAGGTTGGCAGATAAGCGTGAATTAAGAAGCGAATACAGCGCTGTAAGCTGCCTTCAACGTGCATTTGCTGCACATCCAACATAGCCACATTATCCCAACCAGGACGCGCTCTTGCGATCGCAGCTGGAAAAACTGCATCCAAATCGCGTGTCACTGAGAAAGTCACACTAATGATGTCCGTTGGCTGGAATTGATTTCGGTTTTCCAGTTCATCTAATAGTTCTGTCACCACTTCTCGGATTGTCTCAACAGTATTTTCTGAAGCGGTTGTTGCTCCGCGAATAGCCCGCATTTGCCAGTCCACGCCAAAATCCTCCTTAAAACACAAAACTGAGGAGTTAAGAGTTGAGAATGAAAAGTTAGGATTTTTAACTCATAACTCCTCACTCATAACTCCTAACTCATATTTAGGGTCGATATAACCACAGAGGTAAACCACTAGTAGACATTTCAAATTCGAGCCAATCAATACCAGCCCCAATTCCTGATGAAAACTGACGACTCCCTGGTATAAAGCGACTCAATAAGGGTTTACGTTCTTCTAGGGTATAGCAGAGAGTTTTTTCTGGATCGAGACCAACCAGTTCTGCTGTCCAACGACGGGCATCTTCTTCTGTGCCCAGGCGGTCTACAACACCCAAGGCTAGGGCTTGCTGTCCAGTAAAAATCCGACCATCAGCGAAACTTTTTACAGCTTCTACCGTTAAAGAACGACCTTCAGCTACCGTTTGGACAAACTGCTGATAACTTGTGTCAATCAACTCTTGCAGGATGCTTTCTTCTGGTTCGGTCAGTTCCCGGTCAAAAGCCAAAATGTCTTTGTAAGGGCCAGACTTAATTACCTGGAAGGAAACACCAATTTTTTCTAGCAAGCGTTCCAAGTTATTCCCACGCAGAATCACACCAATGCTACCCGTAATTGTACCTGGGTTGGCAACGATGTGTTCGGCTCCCATACCGATGTAGACTCCTCCAGAAGCCGAAATATTGCCAAAGCTAGCGACAATTTTGATTTTCTCGCGTAAACGCTTCAGGGCACTGTAGATTTCTTGGGAATCTCCGACTGTACCGCCAGGACTATCGATACGTAGCAATAATGCCGGAAACTTTTTTTCTTCTACAGTTTTCAGGGCTTCTAGGACGCGTTTGCGAGTAGCACTGGCGATCGCACCAGTAATTTCAATCCGCGCAATTTGTTTTCTAAACTTGGGCTTAAACGGCCAAACCATGAGCTGTCAACATACCTCGTAATAAATTCAATATAATATCCCCAACGGTCAGACGACCTGCTTTCCTCTGTTAAGAAACATGAGCAGGCATTGTGTTCATCAGAATTTTAAGGAAATTTTTATATTTTTCAGTGAGTTTTATTTGATATTCTCGATTAATACTAATCAAATCCTCAAAGATTGCAGCTACCATAAAATGCCAAACTCTAGTTTAGCGTTAACCTGATGATTTAGAAAGGCTATTTTAGCTATTTTGCAAAATTAAAACTTCTCAATGCCTTGTTATTCCGGCTTTTTGAATGTTTGAGGACTGGTTTTACTTGCGTTCGCGCACGTTTACTAGTTGTCAGTAATTAATAACTAATAACTAATGAATATATAAATATTTAATCAATTACTTCAACACTCAATTTAATTAATCCAAATTCATTCAGCAACACTAATCTCTATTTAGGTTATAGACTAGTAGTACTTTCACTCTGGGAAATATCACTTTTTCCTGTCTTCTACAGCCCAATAATCTCCTGATGAAGCGATTTCACTACTTAAGAATCTATTCGTAAAATTTGATACCGATAATAGACAAACATATCAAACAGTGCCCCAACGAAACTACAGGTTAAGCTAATTACAAATAATCCGCATAGGGGAGTTCCACTGCCGAAGGTGGCGAGAAAATGGATAATCTGAGTTGCGATCGCCTCAGTGAAGTCTTGTAAGCCAGGGAAGTGCCCAATGAGGGATAGAACGAGCAATCCGCCGCCAACGAAAAACATGGGAAGGACAAAACTAAAAATGATTGTGAGTAGTAGGGAGCGGAGAAAGTTAGTGAAAATAGTCATTTAAGACAAACTCCGTGAGTAGAGATGACAAGAGCAAGATAGCGGTTTGTCATTTTCTACAATACGAGCGATCGCTCCAGAGCAGCGAATCTGTCAAAAATCTTAAGTTTTCATTAAAATAAAAGGCTAGCAGTTACAGCCCATGCTGGGGATAAAAAAAGCGGCTGAAATCTACAAAACCCTTGCATAATGGAGATTATAACCAAGAGTACTACTTATTTATTGCTTTGCAGCACGTTTAAGAACAGCTTTATTTTCTGAGAACATCTTTAATCTAAGTTAATATTCAGTCTTCTTGGGGAAGTCGGGAGATGAGGGCAGGGGAGCAGGGGAGCAGAGGAGCAGGGGAGCAGGGGAGCAGGGGAGAAGTTGCAGTAAGTTTTCCCCTCTGCCCCTTTGCCCCTTTGCACCTCTGCCCAATGCCCAATGCCCAATGCCCAATGCCCAATGCCCAATGCCCAATGCCCAATGCCCCATTCCCCATTCCCATGACTTCCGCTATTCTTAAGGCAGTTACCGAGTTAGCTACAGAACATTGAACCAGACTACATCCAAATCCAGTTTAGGGGAATGGAGTCAGCGGCTGCTGGCGGCGATTTTTCTGGGTGGGCAAGTACTAGTTCACCTATTGAGAGGCAAAATCCATCGGCGCAATACCTTAGAACAAATGGCAGCAGTTGGGCCAGATTCCTTATTTATTGCCTTATTGACGGCTATTTTCGTTGGTGCGGTGTTTACCATTCAGGTGGCGCGAGAATTCATTAACTTTGGTGCCGGAAACATTATCGGCGGAGTCCTTTCTGTAGCGTTGACACGAGAACTCACTCCTGTGTTGACAGCAGTGATTTTGGCCGGACGAGTTGGTTCTGCTTTTGCAGCAGAAATCGGTACCATGCGAGTCTCAGAACAAATCGATGCCATGTTGATGTTGAGAACAGATCCAATTGATTATCTGGTTATCCCCCGCGTTCTTGCTTGCTGTTTCATGCTACCAATTTTAACCCTTCTGTCTTTGGTGACAGGGATGTTCGGAGGATTTTTAGTTGCGACAAATATCTACAACCTGTCTGATACGGTATTTCTCGACTCAGCCCGTAACTTTCTTGGCATCTGGGATATTTTTAGCGCCATGATTAAAGCTTGTTGTTTTGGCATTTTAATTGCTGTAATTGGTTGCAGTTGGGGGTTGACGACAACAGGAGGTGCCAAAGGTGTAGGACAGTCAACTACAACAGCTGTTGTGACTGCCTTACTGATTATATTTGTGAGCAACTTCTTTCTTTCTTGGTTAATGTTTCAGGGGACTGGCAGTGCATTCATAGGGCTATAGAAGTAAGAAGGGAGGAGTTAAGAGTTATGAGTTATGAGTTAAAACTCCTCACTCCTAACTCTTAACTTCTAACTCCTGACTCCTGACTCCTAAAATAGGAGAGATGCCTAATAAACAAAGCAGGATTTAAGACTGTGACCAGTTCATTTGCTTCTAACTCCACATCAACTGTGGAACTCAAGCCTAGTTACAACATACCCATAGTGTTAGTGATTGCCGCGATTCCACTATTGTTGGTACAACCTTGGGTAGGCTCCGTTCTCACGCTGTTTGGTTTGTTTCTCATGTTTCAGGCGTTAACGCTGCGTTTGCAATTTACCGCTACTGACTTAGATATTTATAGAGGCGAAAAATTGATTCGACGCTTTCCCTACCAAGAATGGCAAAACTGGCGGATCTTTTGGAATAGAGTCCCCATTTTGTTTTACTTTAAAGAAATTAAAAGTATTCACTTTTTGCCAATTTTATTTGACCCCAACACCTTGAAAACTTGTTTAGAACAACGTTGTCCGCGTATTTAGTGCTGAGTGCCATCTGTGCTGAGTCGTTTTGATATAGACTCAGACAGAACTCAGCACTCATGCTCAGGACTTTTATGGCAGGTCAATTGTAATATTTCTGAAAGCTATTTATTCGCGTCATAGGAATTACACTATTGTTTATGAACCCAGAGGCATCTCAAACCCCAGAACCAATTGATGAGCGGTTGACAGAAAAACCAGAAGAGAACAATGCAGTTGAACATCCAGTAAATCCATCAGTTGAGTCAGTGGTAGACACAAAAGCCATTAGCTCATCATCAGAGGACTACACAAATTTTGAGCCACTCATTTCCAGTGCAGAAGTGGTAGATTCTACAGTAGAGCTAACAGAAAATTCAAATGGCGAGTTTGTAGCGCAGTTAGAAGGAGAAAATGTCGCTCTGGGGTCTGAAATAGGATCGGGAAATCATTCATTATATGTAGAAGCAGAGCAGCGGATAGCAGAGTTGCAGAGTGCTGAAGCAGTTCTCAAGTCAGAAATAGCCAAGCTGCAAGCTTCTTACGAAAACCTTCAGACACAAGTGAGTGAAACTCAAACCTCACTGGGGCGAATCGTGCAAGAGTCGCTAGTCCAGTTAGAACAACGCAAACAAACCCTGCAAATTTCTGTAGAACAACTAGAACGCCGTCAAGAACGTATCCGCAATGAGATGCGAACCACTTTTGCTGGTACATCCCAAGACTTGGCAATTCGGGTGCAAGGTTTTAAAGACTATCTCACGGGTAGCTTACAGGATTTGGCCTCTGCTGCTGAACAGCTGCAACTAACGCCAAGTGTAGTGGAACGAGAAAAACCAGCTGTAAAAGAGCCTAAACCAGCTGAACCCCAACCTGGAATACCCCAATTTGCCCAACAGCAGTTTCAAGATACGACAAAGCAAATTCGCCGCCTCATTGACCAATACCGCAATAAACCAGATTACTACGGGCCACCGTGGCAACTACGCCGTACCTTTGAACCAATCCACGCTGAACGAATCTCCAACTGGTTTTTTACCCAAGGAGGACGGGGTGGTTTGCGGACAATGGGTAGCCGCTTACAAAATATTCTGATTGCCTCAGCTGCAATTTCGATATTACACAAGCTGTATGGCGATCGCGTCCGTACTTTAGTCTTAGCTAATACACCGGAGCGATTAGGTGAATGGCGGCGCGGCTTGCAAGATTGTCTAGGAATCGGTCGCCCAGATTTCGGCCCAGACCGGGGTGTGGTATTATTTGAGGCATCTGACGCTCTCGCTCAAAAAGCAGACCGATTGACGAAAGCCAATCAATTGCCTTTAATTATCATTGACGATTCCGAAGAGCAAATCAGTTTGTCACTGCTGCAATTTCCCTTGTGGTTAGCTTTTGCTCCTGACCCCAAAATGATGAGAAACTATGATGATGACTTTTAAATGAGTCATTAGTCATTAGTCATTGGTCATTGGTCAAGAGTAATATCTCTTGACTTTTTTGAATTTTGAATGCGTGAATTTTGAATTGTATTATGGCTATTTGGTTAACTCTGTGCGGAGCAATTGTGGTCATAGCTTACCTGCTGGGTTCTTTTCCCACTGGCTACATTGCTGTGAAGCAGTTAAAAGGTATTGATATTCGGCAAGTTGGTTCCGGTTCCACTGGCGCAACTAATGTATTAAGAACTTTGGGTAAAGGGCCAGGAGCATTCGTTTTAGTACTTGATTCCTTGAAGGGAGTATTAGCGATCGCTCTAGTTTATTGGTTATTCAACTTTGAACCAATTAAAAATTATATCCCTCCAACGGTAGATGTACAACTATGGCAACCGTGGTTGGTAACAATATCTGGGTTAGCTGCCATTCTGGGACATAGTAAATCAATTTTTTTGGGCTTTACTGGTGGTAAATCCGTTGCTATCAGCTTGGGAATTTTGTTGGCAATGAGTTGGCAGATAGGTTTAGCAACAGCGGGTGTGTTTGCCGTCGTTGTAGCAATATCGCGGATTGTTTCTTTAAGTTCAATTGTAGGTGCGATCGCAGTTTCCATTTTCATGGTAATTTTGCATCAACCCTTACCCTATATTCTGTTTGGGATTGCCGGCGGGTTGTATGTGATTTTGCGCCATCGCACTAATATCGAACGACTGTTTGCGGGAACGGAGCCAAAAATTGGGCAACCTGTAGCGACAGAACCCGAACAAAGTGCATCATAGGTAAACGAGAGCCAAACTCAAAACTCATCTCTCAGAAGGAGAGAGCTTCTTTCAAAATTACTGTATTGATATTTTAGGCTTACGAACGAACGTTGCCTTTAATCAAACGGTGGAAAAGGCGGCAAGGCCACCAAAAAGCTCCACAAATACTGACTGAGGCGATGGCGGCCAGAACTCGCCAACTTGAACTAAACTCAGTGTCAGACTCTGAAGGATGAGCTTGTGTGTTTTTAGCTAGTTCTGGCATTGAATGAGATAGCTGACTGGCTGTACTCACCCCTTCAATCGCTGCTCCAATTAGATAAGCTACTAGGGCAATTACTAGCCAGTTATTCATAATATTCCACTGTTTCAACTCTGAGCGTATGCTTGGTAGCGAGCAATCATTTGATTTTTCGGACTAATGATTGCCGCCTTGCCCTAAAGATAATCGACCTTCAGCCGTATCACGAATTAGGGGCAGTTTAGACTTTATGTAAGTATTGAGCGTGCTATCTGCCTGGGAGTCAAGCCCCTGCTTCGCTTTTAACTGCTGGAGAAGCAATTGTACTAAAGCAGCATCGTCAAACTGGAGCAGGGTGTTGACCTGGGTAGACTCGATTACAGCCCAAAGCTGTTGCATCATTTTCGCTGTCACCATGAGTCTGTAACCTCTTAAGCTTTTCTTTATATTTACACGGATTTGGAAATTGTGGTTAGTTTTTGTCTGAAGATTTATAAAGATGTCGGCTAAAACTGCCTGAGTCAGTTAAATCTGTTAAGTTATAGCGTTTTTCAATTGATTGCACTATAAGATTAGCTCACACGTCATTTTAACCGTGCTACGTAAAGAAAGAAAACTGCCCAAAGACTTAAATTTTTCCTAATACCGTTTTTTTATAAAGCAGCGCCAAATCCTAGATTTTTTTTTCAACGCATAGGCGCTTCTCTACGAGACGCTACGCGTAGCTTGCTTCCACGAAGTGGTACGCTTTCTTGCAGGGTAGGTACACGGAGGTTAGCGCATAGGCGCTTCTCTACGAGACGCTACGCGTAGCTTGCTTCCACGAAGTGGTACGCTTTCTTGCAGGGTAGGTACGCAAAGGTTTTCTTAAGATAATTCGCTATCTCCCAAAATAATTAGGCGCATTTTCTTAGAGAATTGGTATAACCGTTTTTTAGAAGCAGGGAATTATAACAGGGCTTTCGATCGGCCACAATGCAGATATACGTAGATATTAATGCTTTTTTTGAGGCGAAACTTCTGTGGCTATCAGGTAATTTTGCTATAACTTTATTGTAAAACTCTCGAACAAGCTCCTTCCTGTCCAGAAGGATCGGGAAAAATTGCTAAGGTGTGATATTCAGGATTATCTGTTTTATATATCACTTTAAAAGTATACAACTTGTTTTTACCTTGCGCTTCGGTAACAACTGTTAAAAGTGTATTGCTAGTGGGAGGAAGTCCAGGTATGTCCAGTTTTTGAATTCGTCTGAGTTGAATTACATTTGCTGCGGAGTTTTTACAATCTCCTGAATTATTATTAGCTTCTTGACCGAACTGCATACATACTGGCCCATCAAAATCCATACTTACCTGTGATGGGTCATTTAACCAAACTTTTTTAATTACTTCTCCAGCCGGAATAAAACTTAAGTTTGTTCCTTGTTGATACCAGACATCAACCGTAGGTACAAGTCCCCCTAAACCTTGTGCTTGACAGGAAAAGATGGAACGCAGAACGGCGTTATTAGCTACAGCACGACCTACCAACCAGAACATAGCAACCGAGAAAATTAAGGAAGCTATAGGTAGGAAATAAGAACGTTTTGGGTTATCTCCTGACAATTTAATATTCTTTTTCATGGTTGCAAATATCTAAAATTGCTATAAATATTAACCCTTAAAATTGAGTTGGTTGATTAACGTATATTTCAATATTTGTGCCTGCTGCTAAAAACCAAACACCACCTTGTTGAGACATTTGGGCGATCGCTTGTTGATTGCGTTGGGCAATTTGGGGTACTACAGAGTTCATACCACCTTCTAAAACCCCGGCTGCAAGGTTGCGTTTATTCTCAGTGATAGTAGTATAACCAGTAACGTAGCCGTTGTTGTTGCCGTTGTTGCCGTTGTTGCCGTTGTTGTCGTTCTCGATAGGATTGCCGTTAGAGTCGATGTTGCTGAGGTTACCGCCATATAAAGGCAGAACTCTGGTATCAGGACGATTTACTAGCTCTGCTGCCTTAGCAATTCCTCCCAAAACAAATAGTCCTGCATCCATCGAGGCTATGGAGGAACTTTGACCGGGATATTTATTTGCGATTAAAGGTTTACCTTGAGTACCGCGAAGAATAATTGCATTGTTGGGTAAGCTTCGTTCTGTGGGGTTGCCATTATTTTGCGAGATAACTTTGACTACGTTCATCTGCAAAAGACCTTGTTCGGAAAGCGAACCAATTTCAGCTAAAAATTCGGTGTTTGCAGGTAGAGCGATCGCACCATCGGTAGATTTTAGTGGTTCTTTCAATCGGATCACAAATACGTTTTTCGCTTCTTCTGCATCACCACCACCGCCTGATTTATTAGTAGTTTCTCCAAAGATTGCTGTCGCTAACACAGCTTTAGCACTACTCCCAACTGCTACAGATTTTTCTCCCTGCGGTTGAGCTTGACTTACCGCAGAATTTTCCGGTTGTGGGGTGTTTTGTTCGGGATTGGGATTTGTTGCCTCTTGCTGTGGCGGCGCATTGGTTGCAGGTTCCAAAGTAGCTATGTTACTAGTAGGTTGATTGCTAGGATTTACTTGACCGTAGCTACCTAACTTTGCTAACCTTGCCCACTCTGCAAATGGGCTTGGTGGAGATGGTGGAGTTACTGGAGTTACATTAACTACTGGTTGAGTGGGGTTCACAACTGGTGGCTGAGGCGATCGCGAAGGTTGAGAAGTAGGTACTCTAATGATGCGCTCAACTGTCACTGTCCGAGGGACGTAAGCTGTTGGTGGAGGTGTTGGGATCGCTTTCTGGCTAACTGAGGGTTGTCGTAAAGCTACTATCGGCGTTGATTTGGCAATTCTCAACTGTTGTTGGGCATCTTTCACCATCTGTGCTTGTTCAGTCAGAGCTAATTTCGTTTTGAGAGTATCTACTTGGGCTTCCATCTGTTGAGATATGGATTCATCAGTAGGCTGCTCTTGAACTGGTGGAGAAACAATAGTTTTTGGCTTTTGATTGCTACCACTGAACAACTGAGACAAAAACACACCACCTACCAAAACGATCGCTAAGGTAGCAGCCCCCACCAAGCCTAACTTGGCAAAGGGATTAGATGAGAGTGCTTGCTTGGTCTGAACTTCTTGTGGAAGAGATAGCGACTCTGGCGGCGTTGCAGAGTCTTCTGATTTTTCAGTGTCACTAGAAGAATCTTCTTCAAAGCCGACCAACTTTGACATCCGCGATTCCCAATCTACAGATTCTACTTCTGGTTGGCGATCGTCGGTAGTTAGAGTAAATCCATTTTGGGGAGGCGTTTCGGCAGGAATTGAGTATCGGGTCATGGTAGAGCCTTGTTTGGATTTCCAGAACAATTATTATCTTTAATTTCACATATATTATAAATTTCTAATCTGGCTTCCCCAAGGCGGTAAGCTGCAAACTGCGACGGTAGTGCTGCATTTGGTAGTGAAGTTACAGGTCGATCTATTGCTCTAACTAAAATTTGTTTATTAAAGGAAACTGATTTCCCTAATTTATCATAACTGTTAAAAATTAATTGATTGGCAAGTATCTCTACTTTCCAGCTTCCATTACTTATTTCTTGAGGTTGAGAAACTTTTTGGATTACTAAAACATTCTCAGCTCCTCGATTAACATTTTCAAATTGGCTATCTGGATTTAAATTAGTAATTTCTGACTTCATTTTATCTTTAAAATCATCAGCTACCAGTTGTGAAGTAATTTCCCAGACTTGTGTTGGCGGCTGTTGTTGTGACCAGGTAAGCATTAAACTCATAGTTTCACCCACAAAGCGCCGAATCGTCTCTGGTTGCCGCTCTAAATTGGGTTGGGGGTCTACCGTTATCGCATGACCATCAACAAGTTGCACTAAACTTTGAGGTGTGAGTTGTCGGCCTAACTGTTGTAACATAGACCAGTGAAATATTAGTAACAGTAAGGTAAATACATGTAAACCAAAGGTTCCTACTGCCAACAACGGTAAAGGGCTATTTTTTTTATTATTTTCTGGTTTGAGTAATTGCATTAATAATGAATCGTATAAATTGAACTATCTTAATGTAAAAAATCGATTATCTGATAAAACTATCAGATGTTTGTCCAGTTATGCATTGTTGTGATTGATTTTTGTTCGGATTGTAGTTATCTAGCAAACATAAATTCCGAATTTCATAAATTTCTAGTCTATCAGCACGGACACTATAAATTGCTTTTTGCAAGTCGGTGCTATTGTCGGCTTGGGGATTAGCGAAATAATCTGCTGCACGTACAAGCAAATCTTTATTAAAAGGAGTTATAAGTCTTGCACCACCAACTCGATTTTTTTGAACTAAGTCGGCTACCATACCCACTTGCCACTTACCTGGTGCAATTTGTTTTGGCGGATAAACTCTTTTAATTACTAGTTGTGAAGTCATCGCTTGGTTGGGATTTTCCGAGAAAACTTCTGGCGGTGTCATTTCTGCAACTGTGCTTAAAAAACCTTTGCGAAAGTCTTCTGATAAAGCAAAACTAGCTACCCAACTGCTGGTAGTAATTTTTTGGCTACCACCTTGAGATGTGTTAATCAGTATTCCTAAATCTGGTTTGGGGCTTGCGAATTCTTCAATATTTTGTGGTGGTAAGGTTCCAGACCAGCTAAACATTGAGATCATCGTTTTGCTGATAAATTGGCGAATTGCTTCTGGTTCTCTTGCTAAATCATCAATATTAGCTACTGGTTTACCATTGATTAATTGCACAAAGTTAGGAGGTTTTCTCAGACTGAGTTGGCGGATATTTAGCCCTTGTAATAAGAATAAAAATAAAACTAATATATGTAAACTGAAGGTTGCGATCGCAAAAAACGTCAAAACACTTGCCGTTTTTTGTCTTTTTTCTAGTAAACGCACCATTTCCTCACCTCCTACTGCAAAAACTTCAGCTATTATATATGATGTTTTGCATATACTTACTATTTACAACATTTACAACAACTTTATTCATTTTTAGTTTTTAATTTCCTATATCCTCTCCTTTACTAAAGAAGCCGTACTGTTAATTGCGCTGAAGACTGCAAAACCACCAGCAGCAGCCACAATTAAAGATAAAATTGGTGCTAAAATTCCCAGAAAAATTATGAACCACATTAAATCTGGATCGACACTAGCATTTTGACCTGGGCCATTGACAATCACTGCGGCAGTTAGCACAGCAATAATATTGAATGAAATTTTGGCGATTCCAATAGATAAAAATCCAGTCAGCCATGCAAAAATCGGTTTGCCAGCTACAGGTAGCAAAGATCCACCTACAGCTATTGGCCCTAAAGCTGCTATTAACAACATAGTAGCCTCTATCAAATTTTGGAAGGCATATTGTAAGGAAACTAAAAAGTTTTTGATGCTCGTTTGCACTGTAGAACCTAACAGAGAATTAAAAGATGTTTCTGATACAATGCCAGTGCCATATCTGATATTATCTACCTTAGTCTGTAGTCTATCGATCCAGCTTTTATTTCCATAAATCTCTCTATATTTCTGCCAGAGAACGTTAACTTTTTCAGCAGCTTTCACAAAACATTGACTTTGTTGTTCGCCAGTAAGAGATTGACAAGGACGTAGTAAAGAACCAGCTACTTCTTCAGCAACACTCATATTCAGTGCTTGCTGGTAGATTTTATCTGCATCTGCTGAAACCACTACTTGCTGATTCACACCGTTTAAAAAATTCCGCACTCCCAGCGTCAGATTAGACAGTATACTTCCATTGCCTGAATTACTTAAAAGTACTACCACAATAAAAGGCCAAATTAAAGCTGATATGGGACGGGTATATTCGTAGGATATTAAGTCTTTGAGGAATTGTATCATAAAAAATAACAACGTTCCTACAGCGAAAAAAATACCCAGATTTGTCAGCGCTCCATACAAGTTATTACTGGTGTTATTTTGTAATAAATCCAGCCATTGTTTGTCCCAACCTTCGGCAATACTTTGGGAAGTTGCGGCACCACTATCAAGAATCTGATCGATACCTACTTGGGCAAAAATTAGTTTAATAGCAAATTGCATTTTGAGTTTATAGGCTGTTTTCTGAGATTTAGTAGGGTACGTTAGGAAGGTAACGCATTCTACCAAACTTTTTTTAGAGTTTCTGTTGGCTTGTTATAGGTTAAAGGATTTTAAAAGTTCTCTGGAAAGTTAAAGTTTTTTTAGCTTCAAATTCTTATTATTAACGTTTCTGCCAAACAAATCTAGTTGAGAAGTCGCTCGTAAAAGTCTCGCTGCTTCTGTAGATGTTTCTACTCTTCGAGCGCGATTAGCTTCTTCTGCTTGCTGAGAAATATTTGCTAAATTTAAGTTGGAATATTGCAAAGCCTGATTATTTTGTAATGTCTGACCAAATGTTTCAGCTACAATTTTTATTTGTTCCTGTTGAATTTTCAGAATTTGCACTTGACTCAAACCTAGCAATTCTGCCAAACTTGAAAGAGCTTTCGTTTCACCCGTTGCATTACTTGCATTAGCAAAGCCTTTAATTGTATTGATCAATGTACTATTATTATCGTCTGTTTGCTGAGCAAGTCCCTCAATATCTTCCAGACTTTTCTCGGTATTTTCTAATTTCGTTTTTGTCCGAATTTGTCCATTTTTACCGAGAACACCTACCGCTACTCCACGGGTAATTATACGATTAAGTTCATTACTAACTAAATTTCCCCGTACTGCTGCATTATTCTCAAAGCGACTTGATTTAGCATCTGAATTATAAGAGTAGTTAATTGAATCATCACGAATTGTTTGTCCCGCAGCAACGGGGTTAGGTATCTTCAAATCTCCCTTGGCACTGTTAATAGCAGTTTGACTCTGGCTTTGTTCTAAAGGATTTAAGGTATTTTTCAAATTATTATGTTGAAAGTAATCTTGCATATCTTGGGAATATGATTGAAAGTCACTCCAAATCTGGCCTAATCCGCCCGTCTGAATTTGTGCAACTGCTGGTAATATTGCCAGAGATAGCAAGGTAAAAGTAAAAATGGTAGTTTTTCGCATATATCTGTGCCTTAAAAAGGTAGACTACATTATATAGTGAGGTAAAAATTTAGCTTTTGAACCGTGCTGATTTTGGATAATAGAATTAGTTTTTCGGTTCAATCCCCGACGCTATTCTAAAATCTAAAATTCCTAAGCTACAACCCAAGAATGGGTGCAGTAGATCTAAAATACATTGGTAACTCACTAATACTACACTATCAGAAATATAAAATCCAAATTTGTTTGACTCACTATTAACTACTTATATAATTCAATTAACTACTACGTAGATTCGCCACTAACTGACGTGCAAACGCAGAAATTGCTTCATATTTATCGCTGTGAAGTTGCATCATTTGACTACGTGCAGTTTGTTCATAAGGGTTATTAGCAACTGCTGCCAATTGCTCGTAACCTGGATAGTAACGACAGAATGTATAAGTACCGTTATCATCTAATAACCATTGGCTATAAACGCCTTCTTTGCGGGGAAAAAAGCTTTCTGAGGCATTACGAGAAATAACTTGGCGGGGATATTTCAAGATGTCTGCAAAACTATCTACTGCAACTGGCTGAATGCGTCCAATCAACCGTGTTGTCAGGTTTTGCAATATTTTCGATGCAGCTTTAGATTTAGCAATGGTGTCAGGATCTTGTCCTGATAAGATGACTCTGATACCGGCTTTAGCACCGTTCGCACAAATTCTACCAACTAAATCAGAAATTTGCTCGAACTCAAATAAAATTGGTGCTTCGTCAATAAAGAATATGGAAGCTGGACTACTTAATGCGCGTCGGAGTGCGGCTGAATAAGCACTCAAGGATAGTACGGCTGCATCTTCACTATCTGATAGGTTTCTGAGAGCAAAAACTAAAAGTTGTGCATCAGTAGGAAAGCTGGATGGTGCAGAAATGGCTTGTCCCACGCGGCTAGAAAGCCAAAAGCGTAAGCGCAACTGAATTTGACTCAGAGCATCTTCTACTCTGCCAGTTAAAGAACTTAGCTGCAAGTGTTCTGGCGAGCAGAAAAAGAGAAAATCTTTTAAAGTGGGGGTTTTCTGCCAAGCAAGAGTGCCAAATCCTCCTTCCATCGCCTGTCGATATCGCTCTTTGATGCCCTCATCTCTAAAAAAGGCTTCTAAAGCTAAGTTGAGCAGCGATCGCACGGTTTGCGATAAAATTTGACTTTCAGTGGACGAACCTAAAACCATTGTCATTAACGCTGATTCCAGGAAGGCGGTATAATCGTTAAAGCGATCGCGCTGTTGTTCTGCTTCTAGCGATCGTAAATCTGGCTGTTCAAATAAGTTATTCGATTGTTTGGAAATATCAAAATAGGCTCCATTCCCCTCCATAAACTCTGTGTAGTCAGTGAAAGTAGATGTCCCATCAGGTTTAGGGAAATCTAAGGCCACAACCGGAATCCCATGTGCTAAAGCCTGAGTTAAAATCCCTGACACCAACACCGATTTACCAGCACGGGTTGTTGCAAACAAAGCTAAATTTTTGTGTTGATTAAATAAATCTAAATGTATGGGTGTTCCGCCTTCTTCAGCAATCAACTCAAAGCCTTGTCTATCACCTTTTTTACTTAAAACTAGCGGCATTAATCCCGGAACTTCACTTGTTAAATATAGCTGGCGACGGTTGAAAGGTGTTGCTAATAAACCCTCCCAAACTATCGGTAGAGTTTGCAGCCAAATTTTCCAGGCATATTCAGTTTCCCTAATTACCCTGGCTGGACGTTGAAAACAGTTTTCAATATATCTTGTCGCCTCATCTAATTTTTCTAAAGTCGGACGATGCACTAAAATAGCAATACTCGTATAAATCGGGACTGCACCTTCAAATAACTGCTCTTGTGCTGCTACCGATTTTTTCAATTTTAATTGAGCGTTGACATCAATAGTTTTACTTTTTTCTTGAGCCAAGATTGTTGTCATGTTTGACTGCTTCAGGACTCGTTGCAGAGTCGTTTTTACCAATGCTGGATTGGCAGCAGTCAATTCACAAAAAATTTCTGTATCTATTACTGTTTCTCTGGCCAACAGTTCCCATAAATAGCGCAATTGAGCCGATTTATTGGGCCAACCGCCGGGTTTTTCCAAAAATGACAGTGTGCCGATATAACGATTGTTAACATTAACCCAGCGGCGATCGGCGCAAGGTACACTAGATTCCATCAGTAAAGTTGTGCCGTGGATATTATCTAGAAGTAATTTAGTACTAGCTAAATCGGAATTAACTTGTTCGTGTAATCCTTGTTCATCTAAAGTCATTAATTGGGGAATATCTATTGGCTGCGTATCATTAAACCTTTTCCAGATTTCTCCCCATAGTTCATTAGCAGTTAAAGGTTTGACATCCAATCCCATTTTGTTAGATAAGATTTGTTCCCACCGCAGAAAACCCTGGTTGTAAGCATTTGTAATCAGGGTTTCGATGCGTTGATTTTCTACTTCTAAAAGATCGCCTTTAAATTTCAACCACCAGGATTCAGCTTTGACTAAAAGCTTTTCTATCCAATCATCTGCGTGTTGCGAGTTAGATTCAATGGTGTAAGTTACATAAATCCGCAAAAATTTAGGTTTACGAATCCCAGAAACAGTCAGTTCTTTAATTCTGGCTCTCTCCGCCATTAACAAATATTTGATATCTCGCGATGATGCATTTTTGATTAATGTTGCTAACTCTTTTTGGCGCTCTTTATCTGAACTAAAAGAACCCAAGTGCAGCGTCATCCTTTCACCACTAGGAATGTCTTTTAATCCGGCTTCAATGTTGTTAAAAAGTGTATCAATTTGTTCAGGTCTTAAGGTGGTATGAATTCCCTTACAATCAAAACCAAAAACAAAGCAAAACCGATCTTTTTGAGTACCTTTTGTCAACAGGTAAGCGCCAATATCACGTCCATTCATTGCAACACGCAGCATTGTTGCCAAGTGCAAGGCATCTTCAAATGGTGTTAATCTACTTTCATTTCCGGCGACGCTGACGCTTTGTTTTCCGATTTTTTGCTTCATGGTTAACTTCCAATAAGCTTTGATAACGAGCAAAGCCTCTTGTCCAAGTGGGAACCCCGATAAATTTACTTAAAAAACTCCAACTCCTACCACCAGTTAATATCCACCAAGTTCCGATTCCCCAACCAGTCATTAGGACTGTCCACAACCATTTTTGAAATTCTTCTTGGAAAAACCCCCCGAAAATTCCATTGATAGTAAAATAGGAGGCTAAGGCAATTACCGTCCAAGGAAGAATTTGATCGGCAGGAATTGGCCCTAGTGAAGGTTGGCTTCCTAGAACCTGATTGACTGGACGAAATTCTTGTTCCTGCTCTTGAGGCATTTGAAATATCTGAATTATTTATTAGGGCCAGTGCCAATTACAAAGCCTGTGAGTACATCAGCAATGGTAACAGCAACAACCACTAATAGGGGAGTTCTGGCTATGCTTTGCCAATCTTCATCTTTACGCACTGCGTTAATCACACCAACTAAGGAAATTGCAATATAGAGTAAGTAAATCGCCCGCAACACATTAAATATCAAACTTATTGCGAAGTTGGGATCGTTACCATTGGTTATTGAACCACGGAAGCTGTCTTTGAAAAAGGTTTCAGCTTTCCCAAAAAATTGAGCTTGTGCAGGGGCTGCAAACCAGTCTAACCAATATAAACTTAGAACGATCGCTGCTGCTAAAATTTGTAATAATATTAGCGATCGCCTTGGTAAATTCACTTGCTGCCCAATTTGCTGGGTGATGAGAGCAATTAAACTACCAACCAGTAAACAAAAGAGCAAGATAGGACTTTTGAGGCTGATAACGCTAACCAATACAGCACAAGCAATCAAAAAAGGTACAGATTCAAACAGAAGAGTCAGACATGATTTAAATGCCTGTCTTAACTTGTGAGATTCTTTCGCCGCACTACCAGTTAAAGCTTTGAAAAAGTTTCTCTTGTGAGAACTTTGTCTAAACATTTGCTAATTTTCCTATGGTGTACTATGATTTATCCTTGTTTGTATCAAATTTTACAACTATTACAATTCAACATACTTTAACATCATTTCATTATTAATCAAATTATAAACCTGTAGTAAAGTTCTATATTCTACATCAGTATTCTGAAGTTAAGTTAACATGATATTAAGATTTATCTAAAACGAAATTTCTCCGATTTGAGAAGCTGGATTGCAAGTATCGAGATTAAACTGGTAGATTCCTCTCGACTTTGAGAATTTTTTCAATCTTCTCATACAGATAGCCTCGATCGACCAACTTCCAAGCCTTGACTTTCTCCACCTCATAGGTATCTGAGCGAAGCGCTATAAATGTTTCAGACTTGTATGTACACCATAGGCTTGCTCTTAGGGCAGACCAAGCGTAGCTTTGGTTCTTTAGGGTTCTTCGGAGCGAACATAATATGAAACAATATTGAGTCACCAAAATTAAAATATCTGTCTTGAAAAGTTTAGATCGATTGTAGAAAAATGGTAGAGGTAGACGTTCAAATCTACGTTTTACCATTTTCTACACGCCGATTAGATTTGAAACTAGATTACAAACTTAAACACAGTTCCTAGATTAGAACTACCGCCAAAAGAGGCAGTACCGTAAAAGGCACCATTTGAGAGTTGAATTAGCGTGGACTCTGGCGTTGCCCCATTAGTGCCATTAAAACTAATTAAGCCAGTGATGGTTGCTCCAGTCAGCTGATAGATAACTCCTTTGTTACTTGCCCCACCAGCAGAAGCTGTGCCATAGAAGTTACCATTGCTTGCTTTTATGAGTGCAGCCGTTGGGTTGGCCCCATTGGTGCCATTAAAACTGGCAACTAAAACGGGTGTACCGCCACCGACCGGAACCTTGAAGATAGCTCCTTTATTGCTGGCTCCACCCAGTTTAGCGGTGCCATAGAGGAATCCACTAACTTCAATTAATCCAGACTGTGGATTTGCTCCATTAGTGCCACTAAAGCTATATGAAGTCAGTATTCCTGCGGGAGTTAACTTGAATACAACTCCTTTCGCACTTGCTCCACCGGCAGAGGCGCTGCCATAGTAGTTTCCATCGGTAGCCAATTGCAATCTTGCTAGTGGAGTTGCTCCATCAGTACCGCTGAAGCTTCTGATGGTGGTAAGTGCCCCGGTAGTTGGCGAAACCTTGAATATAGTTCCTTTATTATTAGCCCCACCTGTAGAGCTTGTCCCCCACAAATTGCCATCAGCACCTGTAATCAGTCGGCCTGCTGGGTTAGCCCCATTAGCGCTTGTGAAATTTGTCAGAGTTGTCAGGGTTGTAAAAGCCGTTTTCGCCAACTTAAACACACTGCCGAGGTCACTTGTACCACCTGTAAAGGTTGCCCCATATAAATTACCATCGGCTGCTTGGAATAATCTAGCAACTGGATTAGTCCCTTTGTTAATTCCAGAGGTTCCGGTGAAGTTTATCAGTGTGGTCAGAGTAGTGTAAGCAGTAGGAGTTAACTTGAATGCAGTTCCTTTACCAGAAGTGCCACCAGCAGAAGTAGTTCCATAAAGATTGTCATCAGTACCGTTACCTTTAAGTACACCAGCTCTTGGTGTAGCTCCGTTGGTGCCGTTGAAATTTACAACAGTAGTCAATGTTGCAGCAAAGGCTTGTTGGAAAGGTAGTACTAATGAAGAAGCCAAAACAGTCAAAGAAGTAAAAATTAATACCTTATTTTTGCTCTGGCGTTGTTTGTACAGATTAATCTTGTTCATTGAATACCTCAAAAAAAGTTAATGAAAACGGAATTTTAGCTAGTTCTAACGGATTTTGTGATGGCTGCTACTCATGACTAATACCAATTTGAAAAATGATTGCTATACATATAGGCTTGAAAACCACAGATTTAGAAGGATTTTCCGACTTTTCTGGTGGGGTTACAGCAGTAGAGGCGCAAGGCATTGCGCCCCTACCTTAAAGGGAGAAGCAAATGGCGTTTGAAGAACAAAATCCAAGGCCCCAACATCTGGTATGTGTTGGTTTTTACTCCTTAACCTACGAGATATTGCTACGCATTAACCTATATGTTGAGCGCTTTTTTATCTAAGATTGGTATAGCTTGTTAGCTTAAACACTAGTAAAAAAATGCCTAAGATATTGGTATAGCTTTATTGAAAAAAGACTCAGAAAGCCTGTTTTTCTACACCACAAAAACCGTACTAGAAGTGAGTCAATAACGTGAATGGCAGGTACGATTAATGATTCCGTTAGGTAGCATAAACCACTAATTATTTTTTTGGATGTCGTGAAAAACACAAAAATCGGTGAGAAATCCAGAATTTTGACAGAAATAGTCACAAACTCTAGATTGAAAATAAGTTTTAATAGTGTGTAGTTTGTCAAGTAATTAGTAAAGTCTATTAAATACTGATTAAAACCTCTAAAAAAATCTTAATAAGCAAAACTACATATTAAGTGAAGACTACTGATTTTTCTCTGAATAAATAAAAAAATCGTCATCAAAACTATTATTTAAACATTATGCCCCAGAATTATAAATATAATCCTGATAATCCTGGGGTTTTATTTAGGGGGTGATTTATGTAAATAATTCATTAATCTGCCCTGAATAATTACGAAATATAGGGCATTTACAACAGTACATAGCTAAATTTTTAGCAGTCGCTCTAATTCAAGGAGAGATTGTAAATTGAGTACCATTGAAGTTTATAAGTTGATGGGTATAAATAAATATTTAGATAGTTTGCGATCGCGATCGCTTTTAGGTATTCACCGATGCTGTCAGGTGATGCGATCGCAGGGTTTGGCGTCAACTATGTTATGATTTTATTTGTTGAGAAATATTTTCGGTCATGTGACTGATTATATAGACTCCTCTTTGAATCTAAATCTCTACACCCTTTGATTCTGAAGGTGTTTGATGTCATAAGTATTCCAAAAATTGAAATTTTAGTTAGCCGCAATGTATTGTAATACCTCGCGTGACACTGATACACCTAACTGTCAAAGAAAATGTGCTAATAAGAACGGACAAGTCTAGTGTGTCATACACGCAGACAACATACGGATACTACTGGAACTTATGCCCACGGATATAATTACTCGTCCTGAGTCCCTCACAGAAGATTGCTTTTTTACTTACGCCCTTGGGACTAATTTGCACGATCCTAATTCAACAGCCAAATATTTACGCCGAATCAGAAAAGAAGATAAACCATATATCGACATAGCTGTTTCTCCCAGACCTGGCTATCGGTTTGAGGTTTGTCTTATCCCTGTTGAAGGGTTCGCTCAAGAAAGAATATTGACAAAAGACGGGTTCGCCAAAGCTTTAGCAATTATTTGTGCTGTAGCTAATAAAGCTAGGAAACGATTTCCTTCAGGAAATGGACAAGAGATAGTCCGGTGTCAATTTAGTAACTTAGCTGATGCAGTCGCTGTAGCGAATAGACTGTCTGCATTACCCTCTGATATGTATGAAACTCTCGTCAAGGTACCAAATGCTTTGTAATATATATTGCATCCGCTGAAATATTTGTTATTAAAACTGACATCTGGACATTTTAATGGTAAGTAGCTAAATAGACTTGAGACAAAACTTCAATGGGTCATATTTTGTCTGTTGAGAAAAGACTTGTCATCCAAGACTTTTAAGCTTAATGTACAATTTTGACATTTTTGTAAGCTAACCTGTAAATTGAAAGTGAGTTTTTTTTATGCCTATAAGTCCTCTGCGTGAAGAACCTCGTAACCAGCGAGCGCCTGTAATTCGTACAAGTAATGAATTTATTCTCTTGGAATGGCTGAAGTCAACTGGTCGTCTAATCGAACGCGAACATCAAGAATCTGAGTATCTAACTGAAGTAGAAGAAATTTCCGAAATGATAGACCTTGACGATATCCCTTACGATCATGACGATGATGATAGTGACATGGATTTAGAAGCCTAGTAGCGTAATTCGTAATTCGTAATTCGTAATTCGTAATTCGTAATTCGTAATGACGCTCCTGCGTCAGGGGTGTTTCATTTACGCCAAAAGGCTAAAATTCCTGACTTATCTAAAAAAGTCGGGAATTTTAGTATTAAAATGCGAGTGTGTTTAATTTTTGGACTTAAGTAAGAGATAAAATAATTGTCCATTGCTGACTGTAACGCCAGCGCGATCGCCTGCGATTTTCCCAGTACCTAAAAAATAATCCACTCTACCTGCACCTTTAATTGCACCTCCGGTATCTTGATCGAGAACATAGCGGCTAATAATGCGCTCCTGCATTTTTCCGGTAGGATTAACAAAGGGAATAGAAGCGCGAATCAATGCTAAAGCCCCAGGAGGCATAAGAGATTTATCTGTAGCAATAGAACGCTCTGCTGTTAATGGTACATTGATAGAGCCTTGGGCTGGCTCACCGTGATTTTCTTGAAAAAAAACAAAGCTGCGATCGCGCGGAATATAAATATTTAATTCTTGGGGATGCTTTTGGAAATAATCGAGAATAATTGGCATCGTTACACCTTCTTGCGGTAATTTGCCATCATCTATTAATTCTCGCCCAATACTTTTGTAGTTATAAGCAGTATTACCCGCATAGCCGATTGTGGTTTGAGTCCCATCGGGAAGCTGAAGTTTCGCTGAACCTTGAATTTGAGCTAGATATGGTTCGAGGCGAGAGCGAAACCAAAATAACTCTAATCCTCGCAATTTCCCTTTTGCAGCTTGTAAACCATCCGCTCCTTCTAACTCCTCGCGTGTGGGATGAGGCTTAGTCCAAGAGTTGAAATCGGGAGGTAAGCGATAAACGGGATAGCGATATTCTGCTGTGGGGACGCGACTGGCTGCGTAAAGTGGCTCATAATAGGCGGTGAATAAAACGGAACCTTGGTTATCTTTACCAACTGACTGGTAAAGAACAAATTCCTGCTCAATGGCTTGATGTAATTCTGTTGCAGAATTGGTTTTTAATAGAAGTTCGCGGAATCTTTGCAAACTTTTGATGACGCGATCGCGGGTAATCCCAGCCACCGGATAGTTTTGATAAGCAGCCGCAGCATTAGCTGTTTGCAGATATTGGAGACTGCGAGCGATCGCACCGATCAGTGCCTTTTTCTCTGGTATTTTGCCATAAATGACTTCATCCAGACAAGAGGTATCACTTTGACAACAAGTAATTGGTAGTCTCTGGATTAATGGTAATTTTTGTTTTTGCAAAAATGCATCTTGATTTTCAGCAGTCAAGGACACTGGTAGATCCCACTTTTTCACCTGACATTCTGGCGAAATGAGTTCCTGATGCGTGAAAGATTGCATCCGCACCAAGAAAATCGACAAAATTACAGGTAGACTGATAGCGATAGTTTTGTTAAACTTTCCTAACCCAATAAATGTCTTTTTCATCAAGATTCAAGATTTTTAAAATTTTCCTACCTCGCTCAAATTCTAAAATCAAAAACCAAAAATTTTTCCCAATTCCCAATGCCCACTTGCTCTGAGCGTAGCCGAAGGGATGCCCAATGCCCTATTCCCTATTCATTCATATTACGGTAAGTCGCAACAGCAGAAGGCGATATCCGATTCAAATATCGGAAGATCCAATACTTAAAGATAGTATCTAAAATCACCGGAAATGTAGCGATAAATAAGAAGATAAAATCTCTATTTGCCGGTAATCCCCAATGGCGTGATACTCCTTCTAGCAGTACTTCCCAGCCATGAGGAGAGTGGAATCCGACAAAGATATCAGTAAACAAAATAATGATAAATGCCTTGGCACTATCACTAAGTCCATAGACAATATTATCAAAGAAATCTTTGAGCACAGCAATAGAAGACTTACTGACTAGCAAAAGCCAGATAACAGCAACCACCGAGAACATATCTGCAAAAACATTTTTGATCGCACCAGAGCTTTCGTGACGAAATTCTTCAGCAAGCTCTTTCGCCTTCTTTTTCATTTCAGTCTCCATCTGCTCAGGTAACAGTGGAGGAGCTTTGACAATGAGATTTTCAAACTTGAGCTTTTCTTCAAATCTTTCTAATTCTAAAAGGGCTTCCTCTTCCATTTCCGAATTGAGAAATATCTGTATTTCCTCACTGCTTCTAAATCTCTCAATAATTGGCCCAACTACAAAAGCTTTTGCTATCTGATGCGTTAAAAGTGGTACAATAATTAATAGTAAAATAAACCTAATAGATATTATTGTTCTTTTTTGAGTTTGACGAAAACTCTGAATTACTTCTTGTTCCGAATTAGGGTCTAATTCAACTTGCAGACGACTGATAGTACTTAAAATAGAGCGAGGTAAAACACCTGTTGTATCGGTTTTGCTCTTGGCTTTTGGTTTATTGTTTAAGTCTCGATTTGGTATTTTGGGTGGTAATGTTGGAGTGTTGACGAGCAGCGATTTGTCGTCAGATGTTACAGAATTAACTGGTAGATTTGGAGGTTGTACTACTAAAGCGTTAGAAGTTGTTTTATCGGAACTTGTTGTGTATTTAGAAAGAACTCGATCGATAAAATTGAGCTTTTCCAAAACTAAAGAAGGACTTAGATACTCTATACCTGCTTTATCGGCAGCTTTTTGATTCTCTTCATTTAGAAACCAACGGCTTCCTCTAAACTCCGTCAGCCGCATCCTGGCAATTTTTAATAGCTTGTTGAGGTCTGACTCAAAGTAATCCATCACACTGTTACTGTACATGGCCGAGTCAATGTCTATTTTATTACCATTGAAATGCTTATCTTCTATCTCCTGAATTTTTAATGCTGCATTGTAAGCTTCATCTAAAGAACGTTCAGGAGTCTGTAAGTACCATCGAAAAGCAGCAAGCAAGAAAGAATAGATTTTTTGACTAAAAACAGAATTTTTCATTGCAGACAATCATTCAGCATTGTTTGATGACTATTAACCTTAAGTTAACGCACGAGGTATACTAACAAATCTACAAGGAGAAAGTTTGTGGTTTCTCATTCGGTTTGGATTGTTGGCACTAGCCGTAGTGGTAAGACGGCTCGCTTAGTAGAGCAATTTTGTAATTGGGTAACATCAGAAAAACAATATACTGAATCATTTTATACAAAAAAAACAGGGCGTAAAAAAACAGGTGATGTACCTGAATTTTTATATCTTAAACAAACAGAGCCAGGAGTTTTAGTTTTAGCTGCCAATGATGATAATCGTCGAGAGTTAGGAGATATAATTGTCACATCTACATTAGGTAAATATCCGGTTCGTGCCAAGACGCCACTAGGTTTTTTTCAGGATGAAGTTATTTTATTTTGGCCGTTGCTGATTAACTCGTTGAACCTGAAAGCACAGTTTCCGGTAAGATTGCGACCGGAAACCGAACAAGAGTTAGCAACCAAACTTTGGCGTCCGCAATTAGACGAAGAAATTTTACGTCTTGCGGGAGTGAATGAATCTCGCTTGGTGCGTCGCATTTTAGACTTATTACAATTAGCAGCTTACAGTGGTATCCCTTGCGAAAATATTGCCCAAATTTTGTCCAAGGGTTTTGGGGAAAATAGCACAACTTTAGAGCCGGAATTTTTGGCATCTTTGCTGTTAGATTGGCGTAACTGGTGTTTAGAGAGGGGATTACTGACTTATGGAATTATTACCGAACTGTATAGTCAGCACTTATTAAGCGATCGCAATTACCAGCAGCATCTAACGAAACGCTATCAAGCAGTACTGGCGGATGATGTTGATGATTATCCTAGCGTAGCGCGTCTTTTGTTTGAGTTGCTATTAGATCGAGGCGCAGTTGGCGCGTTTAGCTACAATCCTGACGGTGCGGTGCGATTGGGATTGGGAGCAGATCCCAACTATTTAGAAGGGTTAGCAGAGCGTTGTCGGGTAGAAATATTGAACGGGCCGCCTCCAGAGTCCCTTAGCGAGCAACTGACTAAACAGATGGTGGAATTAGTCACTTCCCCGATGGTACTGTTGAGTTTACCAAAAACAGTGCATTCAATTCAAACCACCTCCCGCGCCCAATTATTGCGGCAAACAGCAGAGGTAATTGCTAATGCCATCCAATCACAGCAAGTGCAACCAGAAGAAGTAGCAATTATTGCACCGGGTTTAGATGCGATCGCTCGTTATACTCTAGTAGAAATCCTCGTCAAACAAAATATCCCAGTAGAATCGCTCAATGACCAACGTCCCCTAATTAGTTCGCCCGTGATTCGTGCCTTACTCACCATGCTGGCACTAGTTTATCCCGGCTTAGGGCGCCTGGTAGATCGGGATGCGGTGGCAGAAATGCTGGTTGTATTGAGCAGGAAACAACAACCACCAGAAAACTCTACAGACGCGATGAATCGGGTATCTACAAGAGACGCGATGAATCGCGTCTCTACAAATATTGATCCGGTACGCGCTGGTTTGATTGCAGATTACTGCTTTGTACCCCATCCCGATCGCCCTAATTTGCTACCAGTGTCAGCCTTTGAGCGCTGGGATCGAATCGGCTATGCAGCTACTACAGCCTATAGTGAAATATTACAGTGGTTAGAACAGCAGCGATCGCAACAAGAATTGCGGTTAATTCCCAGTCCCATTTCTCTGTTAGACAGAGCAATTCAACGTTTTTTGTGGAATGGGAGCAATCTCCCCTACGAACAACTAGCAGCATTGCGGGAATTATTAGAAACTGCCCAACACTACTGGGAAATTGACACCAGATTACGACAAATTGCCCCAGTTGAGACAATGCCTTACACAACTATTATCGAATTCATTCAATTACTGCGACGCGGTACAATCACTGCCAATGCTTACCCGGTGCGCCCCATTGGTGGAGCAAGAAAGGCTGTCACCTTAGCAACTATATTTCAATATCGATCTAGTAGGCGATCGCACCAGTGGCATTTTTGGCTGGATGCTGGTTCGCCACTATGGGCCAAAGGTGGTGCAGCAACTTTGTTTGGTGCGCCGTTTTTCCTACGAGACAGATTAGGCGAACCTTGGACAGCAGAAGATGAGAAATTGGCAGAAGAACAACGACTGCAAAGGATTTTGACAGATTTGCTCTCTCGTGTATCCGAAAGAGTTTATTTGTGTCATAGCGATTTAGCAGTGAATGGACAAGAGCAAATAGGGCCATTGTTACCCTTAGTGAATGCCTGTGTAACGGTTATTTCTGAATCTACTGTTAATTGAACTGAGTTCGATGAACCTTCACCCCAGCCCTCTCCCACTGGGAAAGGGAGGAGCAACGAGAAATTAGGGTTTTGGCTCCCCTCTAGGTGTCCAAGAGGGGTTGGGGGAGAGGTCAAAAAAAGGCTTGTCGAACTCACGTTAATTGAATGGCTCAAGCTCAGATCCCCGACTTCTTGAAGAAGTCGGGGATCTAGTTATTCACGAATGATTGAGTCAGGCTATAGCCTTTGGATTGTTATACAGTCTGATTGACGGATATTTATAAATCAATACACTTTCAGTTATCGCCAAAAACCTTAAAATTCAGGTTGCTAAATCGTTACTATAGTCAAAATAGCCTGTATTAATAATTCTTGCTCAATTGGTTTAGAAATATGTTGTTGAAATCCGGCAGCTAGTGCTTGTTGTCGATCGATTTCTCCGGCATAAGCAGTCACGGCGATCGCAGGAATTTCTCCGCCTTGTTCGGGTGACTGCTTTCTAATTTGACGAATAAGGGTGTAGCCATCCATATCGGGCATACCAATATCACTAATTAACAAATCAAATTTTGCTTGCATCAAATTGTTTAGAGCATCATGTGCTGAGTCCGCTTCAGTCACTTGTACTCCGTACTGTTCTAGCACGAAGGCAATGAACTCCCGTGAATCTTTGTTATCGTCTACCAGCAGTGCTTGCAATCCATTGAGATTAAAATCTGAGCGATCGCGATCGGCGGTATTAACTTGATTCAATTTTGAAGCAGCGATCGGTGGAAGTTTAACTTTAAATACCGCTCCTTGCCCTTCTCCAGGACTCGCTGCCTGAACGGTTCCGCCGTGCAATTCAACCAAATGACGCACGATCGCTAACCCTAACCCCAACCCGCCAAATTTTCGCGTCGTTGTCCCATCGGCTTGGCGAAAGTAGTCAAAAACGTAGGGTAGAAAGTCACCAGAGATCCCCCTACCATTATCGCTGACAGTGATTTGAGTGTATTTCGCAGCACGACTATCTACTTCATCCTCGATCGTTTCTAACCGCACCTCTACTCGACCACCCTGTGAGGTAAATTTAATCGCGTTAGAAAGTAGATTCCAAACAACTTGTTGCAAGCGACCAGAATCACCCAACACTTGCCCAACATTCGGTTCAAATATTGTTTGAATCTGAATAGATTTAGCTTCAGCAGCAAGGCGCACGGTTTCAAGTGCAGCTTTGATAGTAAAAGTCAAACCGACTGGAACTGTGTTTAAACTCAACTTACCTTGGAGAATACGCGACACATCGAGCAAATCTTCGATTAATTGTGCTTGCAGTTTCGCGTTGCGCTCGATCGTTTCTAGGGCGTACTGAGTTTTGGCTGCATCCTGGTGACTTTTTTGCAAAATTTTTGCCCAACCCAGAATTGGATTCAAGGGCGATCGCAATTCATGAGACAGCACTGCCAAAAACTCATCTTTGATGCGGTTGGCTTGTTGCGCTTGTTCGGTCTGTTGCTGCAAAGAAATCATTAGTTGATTGAGGCGATCGTTTTGCTCTTTCAACAATGCTTCTGCTCGTTTACGTTCGGTGATATCAGACAGAATGAAAACGGCGCCTGTAAGATTCCCATCCCGATCGAGTACCGGATCGATGGTTTTGGCAAACCACCGTTCTTGAGACTGAAATTCGAGAACTTGCCGTTGGTGGGTTTGTTTCGCACGGCGAAAACAAGTGCCATCGCCGATTCCCAATTTTGCGCCCATCAGCTCGTGGTGGGCATAACCTAAGATTTCGTGCGAGGGCTTGTTAAAAAGCTGCATCATCGCTCGATTACAGCGCATAATTCTACCTTCTTGGTCTACCAGAGATACGCCGTCGTTCATGGAATCAAAGGTGGTTTGCCACTCCCGCGCTGAGGACAAAGCAGCTTCCTCCGCCCGACGAATTCGCAGCAGCGATCGCAAAGTGGCAAGCAGTTCAATCGGTTCAACGGGTTGCACCAGATAAGCATCAGCACCACTATCTAAGCCTTCTGCTTTATCCTGGCTTTGGACAAAACTTGCAGAGAGGTGTAGCACAGGAATAAAAGCCGTTTCTGGATTTGCCTTAATTTGGCGACAGACTTCAAAGCCGCTGATATCTGGTAATTGGACATCTAAAATTATTAAGTCAGGCTGGAAGTTAACAATAGCTTCTAATCCTGCCGCTCCAGTTGCCGCTTCCACCACACTAAAGCCTGCATTTTGCAAGATACGGGTAACAACGTAACGATTGGCTTCGTTATCGTCAACATGCAGGATCGTAACTCGTGGCTCAGACATGACTTTTCCCTGAAACCTCTAAAACAAGTCCGGCTTTGACGAGTGCATCTTGAAGTTGAGCGGTCGTCGTGGTTTGAGAGCCTATTTCTTTGGAAACAATGGCTATGCTTTGCGCCGCTAATCGGCTTTGCGCTTCAGCATCCAGTTGGGCAGATGAGTGAATAATCACAGGAATCGACTGAGTGACGGAATTGTTCTTAAGTTGCTTGAGTACATCAAACCCGCCGAGTTCTGGCATCTCCAAGTCCAGCACGATTGCGTTTGGCTGCTCTCGTTGTGCCAAATTTAATCCTTCTTTTCCATTTGCGGCTTCTAAAATACTCAATGGTGTATTTATCAACAACTGTTTCACAAGATACCGATAGGCGGGGTCATCGTCAATTAACAAGATTTTTTGAGGCTTGTTCTCAGTAATTAGCGTATTAAGTTTGTTCAATAGCGGCAATCTGTCTACTGGCTTAATTAGAAAACCGTTTGCTCCTAACGCCAATGCTTGCTTCTCGTTATCAATGATGGTAATCACGAGTACAGGGATAGTGCGGGTTGTTTCATCCCCTTTGATTTCTCGCAAGAACGTCCAGCCGTTTTGCCCCTCCAGCAAAATATCTAGCATAATTGCCGCCGGTCGAAATTGTTGTAAGGCAAGCCTTGCTTGAGCTAAGGTGCGGGTAGCAATTAATTGATAGATTGATTGCTGAAGATGCTTTTCGTAAATAAATAGAGTTTCTGGATGATCTTCAACCACCAGAATCGGCAGGCGAGTTGGCTCAACTGATGTGATTGGTTGCACTACGGTGGTCAATTCGCTGGTATCTGGGTAGACGATGGGAATCAAGGCTGTAAAGGTAGAGCCTTCACCTGGCTGACTTTTCATCGAAATGCTACCGCCAATTAGCTCCGCTAGCTTGCGCGATAACGGCAATCCTAAACCGGTTCCCTTCACTTGCTTTTGCAGAGGGGACTCAATTTGCATAAAATCCTCAAAAATCCGCTCTCGATCGGCGGGAGCAATGCCGATACCTGTATCAGATACAGAGAAGGTGACGGTATGACCCGTTTGCACAGCATTGACGCGCACCTCTCCCCGCTCGGTAAATTTGAGCGCATTCGAGACAAAGTTTCTCAGAATTTGAGCGACTTTCCCCTCATCGGTATAGAGTGGCGAAATACCTTCAGGTTCCTCGACAATCAGCGTCACGGAGGAGCCTTGAACCAATAATGGGCGCAGCATCCCCCGTAGCGTGCCAAACAAGTCACTCACTTCAAAAGAACTGGGATGCACTTCAATTTTTCCAGCTTCCACCTTTGCCAAATCTAGCAAGTCGTTGACCAATTCTGATAATCCGCTTGCTGCCTTTTGGATGAATGTCACCTGCTTTTCTTGCTCAATGGTCAAATCGCCATCTATCCGGGCTAGCAGCATTCGAGAGAGGGAGAGAATCGAGTTGAGCGGCGTACGAAACTCGTGGCTCATGTTGGAGAGAAAGCGGGTTTTTAACTCGTTTACCTGTTGCAGGGAGCTGGCTTTCTCATCCAGTTCTGCATAGAGGGCAACCACACCGCGATTGGTTTCTTCCAATTCCTGATTCAGTTGGCTTAATTCTTCCTCACGCTTGCGTAGCTCTGCCATTGCCTGGAGTAATTCTTGGTTTTGCTGCTGGATTTCTTGATAGGGATTTTCGGGCGATCGCCCAATTACGGTTTCTCGAATCTGCTGCAATTGGGAATCGCTGAAAGTAGGTGTGCGCTTCGACAACCTTTTGCCGATTGTCACGGTTGTTCCCTGTCCCGGCAGCGATTCAATCTCAAAAAAATCCATCAATCTACGAGTACCCACGATGCCTAGCCCCGCTCCCGTATCAGAGGTGTGGCGTCCGGCCAAAACGTCTGCTAAATCAGGAATGCCTCCACCCCGATCTTGAATCCGAATCAGAAACGCTTGCGGCTCTCCCACCACAGAAAATTCAACCGTTCCGTCTTGGGCATATTGAAAGGCGTTGCGGGCAATTTCGGAAACTGCCGTCGCCAATCGCGCCCGATCTTGAGCATCAAAGCCCAACTGCTCGGCAATCTCACGAGTTCGTTGGCGAGCTTGCACAACATCCTGTTCGTACTGGATGGCGATCGTGAAAACCTTTGTCATCTGCCCATTCCTTTCGCGACTAACACCGTCACATCGTCTCGCTCTCGGTTAAAGTCTCGGTATAGCACACCTGCAATCAAGCTGGGATGTTTTTGCATTAAGCCTGGATAGCGATCGATTTGCCACTTAGCGCCTAATCCGTCAGAATGCATAATTAAAAGTCCGTTGGCATACCAGGGATAAGTAAACTCTTGAATTTTGTGGATTTCATGTCCGACCGTGCCGTTATGAGATAGCAAATTGCGGTGCTCAGTAAAGGAGAAAATGCTACCAGCGATGTTGCCAATGCCAGCAAAGCGGACAGACTGTTGCTCAAAGTCGATTTCGGCAATGGCCAGTGCTGCTCCTCGCGTACTTCGCAAGGCGGCGTGGGCAGCTTCGACGATCGCCCCAGGAGAACAATGAAGATGTTCTTGAAACATTCTCACGGCTGCTTCTGCTGCTGAGGCAGCCGCAGGCCCATGCCCTAAACCATCGGCTACTAGCAACAGACTACGGCAACAATCGACTTCACAGACCCAGGTATCTCCAGAAACCTCTTCTCCTCGTTTGGGCAAACAGATCGCTCCAATTTCTAAAACCTTCTCAGGCAGATGAGGTGCTGAGCCTAGCCACAGGTGAGCGAGGAGCGCTGTTCCTTGGTTGGGAATCGAGTAAATTTCAAATAAACCAGAAAGGCGACGAATTGCACCCATACCATTGCCCAAGGTTCCGGCTGTGGAAAAGCCATCTTGCAAACACTCATCCACATCGACCATTCCCTCTCCTTTATCTAGCGATAAAATTTCAATGCCAATTTTGGAATCTTGCCTGAGCGATCGCATTAGCACAACTCCGCCGTGGGCGTGTTGCACCAGATTGTTCGCAATTTCTGTCACCACAATCCCAACCTTGCCCCGTTCTGTTTCTTGAAAACCCAGCCGAGTTGCTAAAGCCATCGCCGCCCGTCTGGCTTCCCCGGTCTGGCTAGATTCAGTAATTGTGACGGCGACAGATTCTCTCATTTTATTTCCATCGTACAATTATTATCCGTGTCCCTTCTCCCACCACAGACTGAATATCAAACTCGTCGGCAAGTCGTTTAGCACCACCTAGCCCCATACCTAAGCCGTTGCCCGTTGTGAACCCATCCTTTAGTGCCAGTTCGATATCGGAAATTCCCGGCCCCCGATCTTCAAAGGTTAGCCGAAGTCCTCGTCGTCGCCCTTCCTGAAGCGTTTCTAGCTTGACTGTGCCGCCTCCCCCGTAGTCTAGGGTATTGCGGGCTAACTCACTGGCGGCAGTAACAATTTTAGTTTGGTCTACTAAGCCAAAGCCAATCTCTACGGCAAGGTTGCGCACAGCCTGCCGAACTAAAATTACATCTGTAGAAGATTGAATGTTAATCGTTTCAGTCTTCTGCATGATCATCTGCACGCCATTTAGTGGCAGTGATTTGATTTGTGGTTTCATTGAGTGACGATCGCAACAATGCCATACCCTTTTCGACGTTTAGGGCAGTGCGAATCCCCGTCAGCGACAGCCCCAATTCCACTAAGGTGATTGCCACAGCAGGCTGCATCCCAACGACAACTGTCTCAGCATCTAGCACCCGTGACATTCTGGCAATGTTGGCTAAAACCCTACCAATGAAGGAATCAACAATCTCTAATCCCGAAATATCGATCAGCACACCGCGAGCGTGAGTTTGGGCGATCCGGTTGGTCAAGTCTTCTTGTAGCGTTGTGGCGAGGCGATCGTGCATATCTACCTGAATTGTCACAAGCAGGAAATTGCCCATTTTGAGTATAGGAATGCGTTCCATTGCTTCCTACCTATTTAGATTGAGGGCGGGTAATGGTCGTTCCTAAACGTTTTAGCGCCGTGAGAAAGGCATCGGCTAACGTTGCTTTGGTGACTATATTTGTCAAATCAATGCCGAGATAAACGATTGTTTGGGCAATTTGAGGACGAATGCCACTGATCATACAATCAGCTCCCATGAGACGGGCAGCAGTAACGGTTTTGAGCAAATGTTGAGCGGTCAGGGTATCGACAGTAGGAACCCCGGTAATGTCAATGATGGCAACTTCGGAACTAGTTTCGACAATCTTCTGCAATAACGATTCCATCATCAGTTGAGTCCGGGCACTATCCAGGGTACCGATTATCGGCAATGCCAAAATTCCCTCCCAGAGTTTAACGACGGGGGTAGACAGCTCCATCAACTCTTCTTGCTGCCGTAAAATCACTTCTTCTCGCGTCTTTTGATAGACTTCAATTGTCAGCAATCCTAGCCGATCCAATAAGTTTGTGGCTAACCAGATATTTTCACCCAATTCAATCGGGTCTTTGAATTGCTGACGCATTCGTTTGAAGAGGGGTTTCTTGAACGAAAAGACGAATGTAGCCGTTTCTGAGGGTGTGAAACCATTTTGCGATCGCGATCGAGAAATGCTGTTGAGCATCTCCCGCATCTCCTGCCACTCCCCTGCCTGAATATTGGTATTGCCCCGCCCAACGGCAATCCGAAACAAACTCAGGAATTCCCGGCACTCCTCCTTTAGATGGGCTTCTTTAATCAAGCCTCTGCGAATATTGACAATAGCTAGTTCCTGAGTCCACTCCGACAGCAAGTCTGCCTCGAAGGTTTCTAATATTTCTGATATCTTACTTTCGCTCATCGTTTCTTTGAGGGCAACCGGTTTCATTAGTTCAAAATCAGTGTATGACGATTCAGCCCAAGGTGAAAGCGACGATTACAAAAAGCCTAAAAGCTTGCTAGATATGAAGTGCGATAAATTGGGCAGACATAGAGCGATACCTGGGTTGGGCTACGCCTACCTAAGATTATTGAGAATCGGCAAAAAAGTTACATAAAATGCGCCCGTATAAAAAGTTTAAGTAAGTCGGTGCAAAAAAACCAAACTGTGTAAAGAAAAGTAAATAAGCCTCAAACTCTTTCTCCCCCTGCCCTTTGCCTTATCCCAACAATAATTATTTACACCGATCTACTTATTCTGACTCCTGCTGTATTTAATGCAAATTTCGGGACTGTGGTTGAATGGGAAGCGGAGAACGAGAAGGTACTTTATCCCGCCATAAAAGCAAAGGAATACAGAAAAATCCCAAAATAATTACAACTCCAGCCATGATCCAAACCATTAACCTATTTGGTCTATAGTTCCCTGTTTCAATTTGCCAGAAAACTTGGTTGTATCGCCATGCAGCTAAGGCAATAGTCAAAATTCCAAAAATTACCAAAGCAATACCCAAATTTTCCGAGCTAGATAATGGACTTACTGGAGGTTCTTGTTGAGTAATAGTAATATTCAACTGACGCAGAAATATACCAAATCGCGCGATCGCAAAACCAAAGCCAATCAATGCAATAGAAGTGCGTAGCCAAGCCAGAAATGTACGTTCGTTCGCTTGATGCTCCCTTTGGCGGTCAATTTTCGGTATTTTATCCATGAGTAGCTTTTAACACCAAGTTCATCTTGAAAAGTATTCGTAATATTGATGAAGTTTCGTAAAAGTCTAATCTAAAAGTGTCCTTAGATTTTGGAAAACTCATTCTATATCTATAAAATTCTTGATTATGCTTGATGACAACGATTTTGCATTAGCCTCGGCTGTTGACACTTCGGTTGTGGTGCTTGAGGAGCTATCTTTACATCCTCAGCCAGAAGTTCGTGAGGCTGTAGCTAAAAATCCAAATACGCCCACGAAAGTGTTGCTGAAATTAGGTAAAGAGTTTCCAGACGCAATTACGGCGAACCCGATTTTCAATCTTTTGCTGTTGGAAAATCCTGAGAGTCATTTCGTTAGACTCTCTTTAGCGCGTAGCACAACAACTAGTGAAAGTGCGATCGCTCAGTTATCCAAAATCGAGGATAAGGAAATTCTTTGTGCTGTGGCTGGAAATCCAAAGACACCTCTTCACATCCTGGAACGACTTGTAGTAGAAGGCCCGCCTCTTTTCTGCGATTACGAGAATGCTGATGAATCTGATTTTGATGGACTCTTTACCGCGATCGTTCAAAATCCGAACACTTCTGAATCGTTATTGCTTCAACTAGCTGAGGATGGAAGCTGGAATATCAAAATAGCGATCGCTGAGAACCCCAAAACACCCTTATCCCTGCTCAATACGTTTGCAGATTGGAGAAATTTTTCGATGCATAAAGCAATTGCTCGAAATCCTCAAGCACCAAGCGTAATATTGGAAAAACTAGCGGGAGAAAATGAGAAAGAAATTCGCGATCTGGTCAAGAACCATCCAAATGTTTCCGAAACTGCGATCGCCATCATCAATTTTATCGAGGGAAAACCTGGAACATCCATCGACTTGCTAGAGCGATTAGCTAGCGATCGACGAGCCTCTGTCCGGCTATTGGTTGCTTCCCATCCCTCAACCCCTGCAAAGATTTTAGAAAAGCTCGCGCAGGATACAGATGAAGATGTACCCTTCAAAGCCGCAAGCCATCCCAATGCAACCTCTACCGTTCTAGAGTTTTTCGCAGAGTTCTTGGTTAAGCAACGTCAACGAGTCTCGCCATCAAATCGAGCCAGGTATGAAGAAAGTGCAGTTCGATTGGTGAGACGTTCTGACATTACTCCAAAAGTGTTAGAAAATCTGTTGCAAATGAATAAGTATGATGTAGTAAGCGCGATCGCATCGTCTTTGAAAACACCACCCACTATCCTGCTTGCACTTACAGACTATCAAAACCAATCTAGCTCACACATTCACTTTCTCATAAATCTCGCTAAAAACCCCAATACACCTTCAGATGCGCTGGAGAAGCTTTATCTAAAAATCAACCAAACGCAGCATCCAAATACGATCGATGGTCTACATGATATTGCTTCTCATCCCAATACTCCTGTCCATTTGCTAGAACAATTCGCAGTTCATTCACGCACCGATCTTCGTGCAAAAGTTGCCAAAAACGTCAATATACCGATTTCAATTTTGGAGCGGTTAAGCAATGATTCTGACTCTAGGGTTAGTAGTATTGCAAAACAGGCGCTCAAGGAAAGAGCTTGATTTCAGAACTGTTTTTGTAAAGGTCAACACAGTCTAAGGATGGCTCTGAGAAAACCCCAAGCGATGCCAGAATCTTTACAATACAGGACTTACGCACTGAAAACTTGAAAGCTTGATCCCCCCTAGCCCCCCTTAAAAAGGGGGGAATCTTAAAAGCCCCCTTTTTAAGGGGGTTGGGGGATCTCTTCTGCGTAAGTCCTACAATAGTAAATAAGGTAAAGATATATATCATCAAAATCAATGGCACTATTCGGATTTGGCAAAAAGGCAGTTATGCCCACACCTGAAGAAGCTTTGTCAGGAAGGGCACAATCTATGTCAGTACCCGCAGCTCATTATGTCAACAAGAATCCCTTAAAACCTCCTTTTCCCGATGGATTAGAGAAGGCAATCTTTGGCTTGGGCTGTTTTTGGGGTGCAGAACGCAAATTCTGGCAACTTAAAGGAGTTTACACGACCGCAGTCGGTTACGCTGCTGGTTTAACACCCAACCCCACTTATGAAGAGGTATGTAGTGGGCGAACCGGTCACAATGAAGTGGTGTTGGTTGTGTTCGATCCCAAAGTGATTAGTTATGCCGAACTACTCAAAGTCTTTTGGGAAAGCCACAATCCCACCCAAGGGATGCGCCAAGGTAATGATACTGGCACTCAATACCGTTCGGGAATTTATGTATATTCTGAAAGTCAAAAGCAGCTAGCAGAAGCATCGCGGGAAGCTTATCAGCAAGCCCTCAACAGCGCAGGTTATGGCAAGATTACCACAGAAATCTTGGATGCGCCGGAATTCTACTACGCTGAAGCTTACCATCAGCAATACCTGGCTAAAAATCCTAACGGGTATTGTGGTTTGGGAGGGACAAATGTTTCTTGTCCCGTGGGTGTAGTTGAATCACAAGTTAGTAGTTAGAAGGAAGCAGGGGAGCAGGGGAGCAGGGGAGAAGTTACAGTAAGTTTTCCCCTCAGCCCCCCATCCCCTCTGCTTCTTTCTTGTGCCCAATGCCCAATGCCCAATGCCCAATGCCCAATGCCCCACTAAAATGCAGATTTAAGCAAAGCGATCGCTCGAACCCATAACATAATACTAATGGGCGCTCCAATTAGAATACCAGCGATTGCCCAGCCTCTTTGATGGGCTTTAAATTGTTCAATACTGCGCCACCGTCTACTTTTCCAAGCCCATTCATTGCCTTTTGCACCGAGTGCGATCGCCATTACCCACCAAGCATTAGGTACAAAACAGAATAGACCATACCACACTTGATTCGGCCACATCCACAACCAAGGCATCAGAAAAGCGCCCCAATTCCAACCGAGAATTTCCTCTGGGACTGTTTCATTGTGATTATTAATCCCGCATCCAGAATTGTTGATGATTTCTTTTAGCGGCAAAAGCTGATTCTTATTTGCAGATTTGACAGTTAGTCCCGATTTGAGGGCATTCAGCGCAACGCTTGCACTAGTAAATCTTTGTTCGGGAGCGGGTTCTATCAACTTTTGTAGCCAACTGACAAAACTGGGACTGAGGTTAACTTGGTCTGTAAATTGCAGTCGCAAATCCTGCTGGGGTAAATCAGAGGGGGAAGTTCCAGTGAGCAAATGAATCAAAGTCGCTCCCAGTGCATATAAGTCTGAAGCCGCAACTGCTCGACCACCAAATTGTTCCATTGGGGCATAACCATAAGTACCGACAACGGTAAAAGTAACGCCCTCTTTTGCCGCTTTATCCTGAACTGCACCAAAATCAACTAAATAAATCTGATTATCTTCGCCCCAGATTAAATTACTCGGTTTAATATCTCTATGTAAAACTCCAGGATTCAACTCATGTAGATAGATGAGAATATTTAAAACTTCAACAGCAATTTTTTTGGCTCGCTTTTCACTAAACCTTTTGCCAATAGCAAGTTTATCCTTAAGCGACTCACCAGGGATATATTCTTGTATTAAGGCGAACCAGAGGGTGCGATCGTCGATACAAAAATAATCTATATATTGAGGGATGCGGGGATGATTTAGCTGTTTAAGGATTTGTGCTTCCCTCTCAAAAAGTTTCAGGTCATCCCACTGCACAGTACCGCCAAAGGCCAAAAGTTTGACCACAACGGTCGAATTTTCGCCATCAGAGGCTTGTAAATCCAATGCTTGCCAAGTTTGACGAATTCCATTGTTGCCGAGTTGGCGCTGGATTTGATAACGATCTTGTAATATTTGTTCTGGTTGCAGCATCTTAACACCTGCTGGCAATTTACGTTGATCTGATTCCCTTATATTTAAGGATAGTCATTATCTACAGAAACTGTGGCAGCAATCCCTTACTGTCTTAGTAAGCTGTTGTGCATTTGATTTGTGTAACTGGGATGGACAAGACGCTTTGCATAACTTGCCTTTAGTTAGACTGTATAGTACAATTGTACTGCAAACAGTGATAGGAAGACGATCAAGCTCAAGCAAGATATGTTGTTGGAGGAAAATAGCAAAGTCCTTTACAGAATAGGTTTGCCTTAACTTTCAAGATTATCTAACAAACTTTACAAACTGCTTAAATCTCTTGTCACAATAAGATTTATAATTAAAATATCAGTCATTCACCCCAAGGCTGAAGCCAACTGTTATATAATGCAGAATCCAGTGCATTTAACTTGGGGGAAGCTTTGCGTTTTCAGTTTAAAAAAAAGAAACTCGAAGCACTTTACACAGCAGAAAAAGATGCTCATAAATACCCAGGTGTGGTTGATGACTTTTTTGAAGTCATGGCGATTATTGATGCTGCTGTAGACGAGCGAGATTTATATGCTCAAAAAGGATTGAGATTTGAGAAGTTATCAGGAAAACGAGGAAAACAAGGACAGCGTTCTCTACGTTTGAATAATCAGTGGCGTCTAATTGTGACAGTGGATGAGGATGAGCAGGGAAATTATCTCACAATAATCGATATCGAAGACTACCACTAACTTTCGTCAGCAGGGGAGACAGCAATATGAGCCAGAAGCTAGCACCAGCAAGAGTACCAACACCAGGAAAAATTTTAAGTCGAGAATTAGAAGCCCGTGGCTGGACACAGAAAGATTTAGCAGAAATTATGGGGCGTCCAGTTCAAACCATCAATGAAATCATTCGGGGAAGCAAGCAAATTACACCTGAAACAGCTATCGAACTCTCTCAAGCCTTGGGTACTTCTCCAGAGTTCTGGACAAATCTTGAAGCAAAGTATCGGCTTCATCTAGTAGGAAAAGAAAAAAAAGAGCAAGATATAGCTCGTAAAAGTCGATTGTATACAATTGCTCCCATCTCTGAACTAATCAAAAATAAGTGGATTCAAGCAGCAGATTCAATTGATGACTTAGAACGGCAAGTATGTGATTTTTTCGGCATATCATCTTTAGATGAAATACTCCAGCTAGATGTTAATTTTCGTTGTTCCGAGCATCGAGAGCCAGAGGAAACTTCTCGCATAGCTTGGGTAAAACAAGTTGAGAACCTAGCGAAACAACAAGCAGTTGCTAGTTTTGAACGCAAAAAACTTGAGACTGCTATCCCTAAAATTCTTGCTTGTGCGAAACAAGTAGAAAGTATTGTGCAGATTCCTAAATTGCTGGCAGATTTAGGTGTACATTTTATAATTGTGTCGCATTTAAGCAAAACCTACTTGGATGGTGCAGCCTTATATTTAAACAGCAATCCCGTTATCGCGTTGACATTGAGATATGACCGGATAGATTCATTCTGGTTCACCCTCATGCATGAGTTAGCACATATTGTTTTAGGACATCAAGGAGCTTATTTAGATAATTTGGATGCGTTAGAAGAGAATGATGAGGAAAGAGCAGCTAACGAAAAAGCCGCTGACTGGTTAATAAATCCTCAGACATTAAATGAATTTATTATTACAAGTAAAAAAGTCTTTTCTCGGAAAGGGATTGAAGAATTTGCTCACAATCAAAATAGACATCCAGGCATAATTCTTGGTCGCTTACATTATGACAAATTAGTTCCCCATAAAAATTTGAGACCATTACTCGTTAAAGTTAGCCCAATTTTAGGTCATTCTACAGATAATTTTTGCGATAGTAAGCTTGATATTCCGCAGACAGCAGAGGTTCCCACCAATCACGATGATTGAGATACCATTCAACTGTTAAACGTAAACCCTTAGCAATTGTTACTGAAGGCGTCCAACCAAGCTGAGTTTTAATTTTGTTTGCATTAATTGCATATCTCCTGTCGTGTCCCTGTCTATCCTTAACAAAAGTAATCAACTGCTTGGCTGGATATATTGGTAAATCAGGTGCTAATTCATCCATCATTTGACATAAAAGTTGCACGAGGTTAATATTTTCCACCTCATTATTGCCACCAATATTGTATGTTTCTCCTGGCTGACCATAATTGATTACTACATCTAAAGCACGGCAATGATCGCCCACATAAAGCCAATCCCGTACATTTTTACCATCACCATAAACAGGTAATGGTTTCCCGATCAAAGTGTTGATACACATTAGGGGAATTAGTTTTTCGGGAAACTGATAAGGCCCGTAATTATTAGAGCAATTTGTGATAATGGTTGGAAGTTGATAAGTATGATAATAAGCACGGACTAAATGATCGCTACCCGCTTTGGAAGCTGAATAGGGACTATTGGGAGCGTAGGGTGTGGTTTCACAAAAAGCTGGGTCATCTGCGCCCAGGCTACCGTAGACTTCATCAGTAGAAACGTGTAAGAAACGATAATCAGATGGTTGTGCTTTCGCTTCCCAATGTTGCCGAAAAGCTTCTAGTAGGGTGAAAGTTCCCACCACATTAGTTTGCACAAAAGCGGCTGGGCTAAGAATGGAACGATCGACATGAGATTCAGCGGCAAAATGGGCGATGGTATCAATATTTTCCGTTGCTAATAGGTTGTCTATGATGGTGCGATCGCAAATATCTCCCTGCACAAACCGAAAATTCTCTCTTCCCTCAAAGGGCGCCAAATTCAGACGATTCCCTGCGTATGTCAGAGCATCCAACACCACCACGCGATCGCCTGGATAAACCTGACACCAATGATGCACAAAATTTGCCCCAATAAACCCCGCACCCCCAGTAACTAATAACCGCCGACTCATTCAATTTCCTCTCTTTTCTCTGTGTTCTCAGTGTCTCTGCGGTTCGTTTCTATGACTTAAAATATTTCTTCCTCAATTTACCATATATCTTCTGAGCGAGTAATTTCGCCATCCGTATTTTAGTCAAACTCTTAATATTAGATGGCTGCTGTATTTTATGGTCAAAAAACTCATTTAACTCATCCAAAATAACTTGGAAACGCTTAATAATATTTTCAGTACGATGCTCAACCAAAAAATCTTCAGATAAACTAAAAGCTACTGAAGATTCAATTACCTTCAGAATCCGTTGCACATCATATTCTTGGGAATATCCAGCAATTTTATAGCAATTAAATCCAGGGTCTAAATAATCAGCTAGTCCACCGTTGACACTAGAAAATACTTGACAGCCACAAGCAAGAGCTTCCATTGGTTGTAGACCAAATCCTTCACTAACACGCTGTTGTGCCCAGTACTCAGCCGAATCATAGAGGTAAACCTTAGCTCGGTTAAATAGTCCAGGTAAATCCTCTATGTATGAGTCAACAACCAATACTTTACAACGTTTTTGCAACGCCGGAATCAATTCTTTAATTAAATACTCAGAAGACTTCCGAGCTTGAACTAAAACATCAATATCCCGTTCCAAACCTAAATTTTGAAACTCATCAGAAATTTGATTGGGCAAATAATAAATTAGAGAATTGGGTGATTTTTCTCCCCAATATCCCATTGTATAGCGGCTAACAGTCATGATTGGAATACTTGCAGGTAGCCTAAATGAATAACCTGGACTATGTGCATGGTAAACGACATTATATTGCTTAAGTTTAGCCACGAGTTGAGCTATATCAAATCCCCAACTGATTACAAAAATTACATCATTTAAATTTTTCTCTTTTAGCAAATCATCAATAAAAAGCTTATCTTTTTCGCGTTGACGGTAAGTTACAACATCAGCACTACAGAAATTCTGAGCTAGATTAAGTGCTTTTAACTCAGCCCAAAGACCACCACAGGCAAATTTGCTATCTGTACCGGGAAGTAAGAAGTAAAGTTTTCTCATAATTTTTTTAGGGCATTGGGCATTGGGCATTGGGCATTGGGCTTGGGCATTGGGCATTAAGGAGAGAAGAAAAATTACTTCTTTTCCCCTCTGCTCCCTGCCTTTGTGCTTCTTGCTCTCTTCATTCTTGCCAGCCCACTTTAACAAAATGTGCCTCACGCCCCCAAAGATCGCGCGTACGGGTAATATTTTCAATTGCTAGGTTAAAAGGAATGGCAGTTGTTAGGTAACGCTGCACTATGGAACCTAAATCAGGTGCGAGTTCTGCGGCTGTCGTCGCTGCTAATCCTAAACCTATAAGTTGCTCAATTGGTCGAAATGGTAGCAACAGATGCACACCCACAGCTAATCCAGCTGTTAAGAGCATTGCTACTGACAAATTTGTGCCACAACGGGGATGTACAGCCAAATCCCATTCTCCACTGGTGATGCGATATCGAGCAAGTGTGACTGCACGCCGCAAATCACTAATATTTACTTCACCATAGAGGTAGAATCCCTGCTCAGTAGATAAACCGCCTAATAGTTCATTATCTAGTTGAACATTAGTGGATTCTGCTGGAGCAGAATAGGCGCTTTTTGATTCGCTAAGAACCCAAACAGTAGCATGTTCTAAAGCATGAACCTGCCGCAGCATCAAAATTTCTTTTAACCCTGGAATAAACGATAGCTGTCTGAGTAAGTCGGCATCTTGTGTGGGTTGCGGAAAGTCTGAAGATTGGTCTTCCAGACTCGGAACCTTCTCAGATACAGGTATCGTAAAATTAAAGTTAAAAAATTCAAAGGGAGACGAGCTACCCTGAAAAGAAGCGGAAGTATTCATTGGAACACTACTCCCAAAGCCGATGGGGCAACATAGATTTCTTTCAAATGTAACGCTTGCACCACTGAATTGTTGCTAATTTTTGTAGATGATTGTTTAGTTAGGGTATTGGGCATGGGGCATGGGGCATGGGGCATTGGGCATTGTAGATGCTTCTTCCCAGTCCCCAGTCCCCAGTCCCCAGTCCCCAGTCCCCAGTCACTAATCCCCAATCCTTAGTCCTATATCTGTTCTGTTGAATTTGGAAAGGAATTCTGATCTTTTTAGTTTCCGAGTCCGAGGGTCAGCTGGCTCCACTTACATAAACTCCGGCTGAGTGAAGGACTCGGAACTTTTGGTAGAGTGTTCACACTGAAAACTTAGGCGTAAGGAGGGGAACAATCAGTAAAACTCAAAATTGGCTTGTAATTTACTAGACCAAAGCAATTAAGCTTCTACTAGTAAATTGTTTATTCAATCTGGTTAGGCAGAGTACAACAATTGACATCATTCAAACAGACTTTGCCCCACTGTAAAGCCCAGCGGACAAGGGCTACTCGATTATCTGTCTCAGTCTTAGTGAGAATATTACTGATATGGTTATCAACTGTACGCTTGCTAATCTCCAGTTTTGCTGCAATCTCTTGGTTAGTTAAGCCAGCGGCTACTAAGTCGATAATTTGCAGTTCTCTGTCTGACAGACTAACGGGGGTCTCAGACTTGCCACCAGCCATGACTATTTCTATCCTCCCTTGGTATATGTACTTAATCGCTCTTTCTAATTCTAGAAGATTCTTTTCTTGGTAGGGGTTTCAAGTGTTAGCAGTAATATGATTGTCAATATTTTCTTTGGATTTCAAGTTGCTAAAAATATAAACCACGCGAAATATCATGTAATAAATATAGCTTATTTTGATAAATATATTGTCTAAGCACTGAGATAAAGTAAGCGAGATTAGAAGCACATACACGCTATAAGAGTAGTAAAAATTGCTATTTAATTCTATGAAGGACTGGCGACAGATTAGCAAAAACTATTGTAGATTTTATACTGTAAATTCATAATCCTACATCAAAATCTAAAATTGAAAATGAGATGAGCAATCCCCGTGTTTTGTGCCTTGGTGAAATTTTGTTTGATTGTTTAGCCGATCAATTAGGGCTAAAGTTGGAAGAAGTGAAATCTTGGACTCCCTACCCAGGAGGGGCACCAGCTAATGTAGCCTGTGCTTTAGTCAAGCTGGGAATGTCAGCAGGATTTATCGGTGCTGTTGGCGAAGATGAGCCAGGAAATGCACTGGTCAAGCTATTACAAGATGTAGGTGTAGAGACTACGGGAGTACAACGCCATCCCACAGCACCAACGCGGCAAGTTTATGTTACACGGGATCTGGCTGGCGATCGCACCTTTGCCGGATTTGGTCAGTACGATACCGCAGAATTTGCCGATACTCGCCTGCAAGCTAAACAATTGTCAGATTCGCTGTTTCAAGAAGCAGATTTTCTGGTTTTGGGTACTTTGGAATTAGCTTATCCTGAGAGTGAAGCGGCAATTCACCGCGCTCTAGAATTAGCAGAGCATTACGACTTAAAAATTGTGCTGGATGTTAATTGGCGTCCTGTATTTTGGAAAGAGCCAAACATCGCCCATCAAAAAATTCCAGAATTATTTAAGCGAGTTGATTTCCTCAAACTCTCCAAAGAAGAAGCTGAATGGCTATTTGAAACCGCAGATCCCGGAGCCATTACTTACCGTCTAGCTTCGATTGAGGGGGTATTGGTGACAGATGGGGAAAACGGCTGCACTTATTGTCTGGGTGAGAACGAAGGCAAATTACCCTCGTTTTCTATCCCTGTAGTTGATACAACTGGTGCAGGAGATAGCTTTTTGGCAGGATTCATCCATCAACTGAGTAAGTATGGTATCCACAGCTTGCGAGATGCAGAAACAGCAAAACGCATTGTCACTTATGCCAGCGCTGTTGGGGCACTGACTACTATTAAACCAGGTGCGATCGCTTCTCAACCTACTGCTGCTGAAGTCGAAGCTTTTCTCGCCACACATCAACTCTAGGGACTAGCATAAGCCACTGGGATATCAGCATTTAGTAGCTGATACTCCCGACTATAAAATGTAAAAAAATCTTCATACCATTCTGCGGTCATATTAAACAATAAACGCAGTTGGAGAAGTTTTGATATTAGGTTAATGCATTCAATTTTTACTTTTAGAAGTTCTGAATTATCCTCAGTGTATGAGAGCAATGCACTCAGGTCAGATAGATTTTGAGATTAGTTAGATAAATACTGGATAATTCAGAATTACGGAGTAAAACACGCTTTATACCTGCGTAACAGACGAATCGTTGTGTACCTCACTTTCCTTGAAATCTGCTGTATAACAGTTCACCCGTTTGTAATTGATTAATCCGTTCAGTTGTACAAACAGGAAGGTGTCGCAGTCTATGCACAAAAAACATTGAATCTTTACACTTTCACGATCTGCATAAATAGTAATACTGATATCTATAAGTGAATAGAAAGTGTAAGTGAATAGAAAGCATAGATTAGCTTAAGGAATTGGTGAAGCATTATGAAAAACATCACAAAATGGCTTTTGGGCTTGGCGATTGTTCCTGCAAGTTTGGTATTGGCATCTAGTCATGTGAAAGCCAGTCAAATTGCTGGTGAGTGGTTCTTTGGTCTCTGGGATTGTAATATTGACGGTAGACCAGCAAAAATGCAGTGGAAAGTAGTCGATGACCCACAAACTAGTTGTAACGGTGATGTTTGCTCTACTACTTCTGGTGTCCGTCTCGTCGGGCGGTTTAGTGATAACGGTAGTGCGTGGGTTCCTCTAGGAAAACGTTTTTCCAGCAGACAAAAACAGGATTTAGGTATTCGTTATTTAGGTGCAGAACAAGATAACTGGTATCTCAAATATAATAGTCGTACTAAAATAGCAGATGGTTGGACGACATGGCGGGGTAAGCGCTATCCACTACAATGTCGTAATCGCAGATAAACATTTGCTATGCAAAATATGTAAATAAGCGATCGCTAAGTTTGAGTAATAAACACGCCAGTACCACACTTTTATTTAACTTGACAGGCTAATACTTTAACGTGAGTTCGATGAACCTCTCCCACGGGGAAAGGGACGAGCAATGAAAAATTAGGGTTTTGGCTCTCCTCTCCGATACGGAGAGGGGTTGGGGGAGAGGTCAAAAAAGGGCTTGTCGCACTCACGTTACTTTAGTTAGCCTGAGTTTGCTGCCACAGAGTATCAACAGTTACAAACTTATAGCCTTGTTGTAGCAGTTGTGGAATGAGAATTTGAATTGTGGCAGCAACATCTTCTCCACCGCAAGCACCATCGTGCAAAACAATTATTGAACCATTTTTGACCTGCTGCATAATTCGCTCTACTACAGTAGTTACACCTGGACGCACCCAGTCTTCTGGTACAACGCTCCACATAACTGGGCGGTAATTCCACTGAGAAAACCATTTTAAAGTAGCAGGTGTAAAGAAACCATTAGGCGGGCGGACATCTCGCACTTGTTGAGGTTGCAGGTTGCAGGCATTGTAAATGGCAGCTTGGGTTTTTTCTAAACTGTCCTTCAAGTCATTTGGGGAAAGCATGGGAAAAGAGCGATGATCGTAGCCATGCAATCCGATCCAGTGTCTGCGATCGCTAACGGCTTTAGCAATAGCTGGTGAACGGTTGACGCAAACACCCAACCAAAAAAAACTCGCTGTAATCTTGTAACGATCTAACACTGCCAAGACTTCGGGTGTGTATTGCGGATGTGGCCCATCATCAAATGTGAGTGCGATCGCTTTAGAACCTGGATTTCCAGCCCAAAGGCAGTTAGGAAAACTTGGCTGGAGAATGCGGTAGAAAATTGGGAAGAGGGGAGCTAGCTGCATAAAGTTTTTTCTTTTTTCCGTAATCTTGCGTAACTACACTGATTACTTAATATGATGATGTCAAGCGCGATTCGGACGCTTAACAGTCTTATATCTAAAACTTACACACTGTACAAATGGACAGTTATATGAATTAGCACTTATTGTAATGTTAGTGAGTTTTTCCCTTGTTCCTATTTCCAAGTTGGAAATGTAGTTTCCATCACAATCTATTCCTGGCTAGCTGACTCAACTTATTTTTTAGTTGTCAGCTCAACAGGAAATATCGTAGTCACAGAAGTAGGGCGGAAAAGAAAATTACAGCTTTTTCATATAATTGTCTTTTTGGCAAATTGTAAGTCCTGATATTAACAATTACTCTTTATTCAGGATAAACTCTCATGGCAATTAATTTTTCCGGAACTAATGGCAATGATGTTATCTTCGGCAGTAGTGACAACGATACCCTCAGAGGCTTGGATGGTGATGACAAACTGTTTGGTGGTAATGGCGATGACTTCATAGATGGTGGCTTTGGCTTTGACACCATTGATGGCGGTGCTGGAACTGATACCACATCTTACGCTTTCTTCTCTGGCCCAATTGATGCCAATCTCTCTAGTGGTGTAGTTAAGTTTCCGGGAAATTCTCCTCTTACAGATAAATTAGTCAGCATTGAGAATTTAATCGGTACAGCTGGCAACGATACGATTGTTGGTAATGATGCCAATAATCTTCTCAGCGGTGGAGCGGGTAATGACTTCATCGATGGTGGCTTTGGCTTTGACACCATTGATGGTGGTGCTGGAACTGATACCACATCTTACGCTTTCTTCTCTGGCCCAATTGATGCCA
>NZ_JAVRCB010000011.1:109813-188722 GCF_034530955.1 Nostoc sp. DedQUE05
ATGATGCCAATAATCTTCTCAGCGGTGGAGCGGGTAATGACTTCATCGATGGTGGTTATGGCACTGACGTACTCACAGGTGGTGCTGGCGCAGATAAGTTTGTCTTCAATAGCAAATTTGAAGGTATCGATATCATCAAAGACTTCGAGTGGAAAGAGGGTGACAAAATCCAGATTTCCAAGTCTGCATTTGGTGCTAGCTCTAACAACCAGTTCAGCTACAACAGCACTAATGGTGACTTATTCTTCGCAGGGTATCAATTCGCCACCATTGAGAACAAGCCTTCTTTATTCTCAGTTAATCTGGATGTTGTGCTGGTATAAATCTTTTCCTTTTATTCCATATCTTCATACTTCGGTGAATTAACTTGAAGAAGGTAGAGATGCGATCGCATCCCTACCTTTTTTGGCGATCTTTAAGTTCAAACAGCAGAGCGATCGCTTTGGTCTGTCAATGCTTTATTTTGTAACAAAATCTGTAACAGCAATGCCATTTTACTTAGTACTCGTCTAAATTGATGAGAAATCTACGGGATATCCCTGAATAAAAGGGTAATGTTGCTCAAAGATATACGAGATTATCAAATTCTATTTCTCGGCTTATTTCTAGTCTTGGGAATCGGTACACGAGATTGGACGTTGCGACCAGAGTTGATTGGGGTAGCGATCGCCACAAGTCTAGCAACTCAATGGATATTGTCATTAGTCATTAGTCATTGGTCATTAGCAAACAACAAAGGACAAATGACAAATGACAAAAAACAAATGCCGAATCTTCGCAGTGCTTTAATTACCTCACTGGGACTGAGTTTACTGTTGCGGGCTGACCACTGGACGACAATGGCAATAGCCGCAGCAATTGCGATCGCTAGCAAATTTATCTTTCGAGTCGGCGATAAGCATTTCTTCAATCCCGCCAATTTTGGCATCATATCTGCCTTGATTCTCACCCCCGATGCTTGGGTTTCGCCGGGACAATGGGGTGAAGAGTGGTGGTATGGGCTATTATTTCTCGGTACTGGCGGCATGATTTTGCAGCGCATCGGTCGCTGGGACACCACAGCAGCTTTTTTGGGTTCTTACTCTTTGCTAGAGGCGATTCGCAATTTCTGGCTGGGTTGGACTTGGGATGTTTACTGGCATCGATTGATGAGTGGATCTTTGCTGCTGTTCGCCCTATTTATGATTACCGATCCGCGATCGATTCCCAATTCCCGAATTGGGCGTGTAGTTTGGGCAATCTGCATCGCCGGATTGACTTTTATCCTGCGAAATTATTTCTTTGTTTCCACAGCAGTTTTCTGGGCGCTATTTGCCCTTGCACCCTTGAGCATCCTCCTAGATGTTTTCTGGTTAGCCCCAAGATTTACTTGGCAAGAAAAAGATGAGGAAGCAGGGGAAGAACTTCACTCTTGTACAGACGCGATTCATCGCGTCTCTAGTCTCTAGCACTAAAAAAATAGAGGTATAAAATAATGAAATTTTTTCGACTTTTAACACCATTATTGTTAGCAATTGTAGCTGTTTTGTGCTTTGCACCAGCAGCTTGGGCATTTTGTGGATTTTATGTAGCCAAAGCTGATACAAAACTGTATAACAAAGCTTCTCAAGTGGTTATAGCGCGGGATGGCGATCGCACTATCCTAACAATGGCAAACGATTTTCAAGGCGAAGTCAAAGATTTTGCAATGGTAGTACCAGTGCCAACGGTGCTGCAAAAAGAACAAGTTCGCGTCACTGAACCCAAGATTATCGAACGCCTAGATGCTTTTAGTGCGCCGCGATTGGTAGAATATTTCGACCCAGATCCTTGTGCCCCAGTTTACGATAGAGAATTATCAGCACCAGCGCCAGCAGCACCGAGAAGTGAGGCGGGGAATGCAAGGGGCGATGCTAGTTTGGGTGTGACGGTTGAAGCACGTTTTAACGTTGGCGAATACGACATCCTGATCCTCAGTGCGAAAGAATCTGGTGGATTGGAAACTTGGCTTAAACGCAATGGCTACAAAATCCCCAGAGGTGCGAAACAGTTACTTCAGCCTTATATTCGCTCCTCAATGAAATTCTTTGTTGCTAAAGTCAACTTAGATAAATTCGAGCAATCTGGCTACCAGTTTCTCCGTCCGCTACAAATTTCCTACCAATCACCTAAATTCATGCTGCCAATTCGTTTAGGCATGATCAATGCTACGACAGAGCAGGATTTAATTGTCTACATTCTCTCGCCCCAAGGACAGGCAGAAATCACTAACTACCGAACGGTGAAAATCCCATCCGATGCAAATATTCCCTTGTTTGTCAAAGATGAATTTGGTGAATTCTACAAATCCATGTTTCAAACTGTCTACACCAAAGAAGACAGGAAAGTTGGTTTTTTAGAATACGCTTGGGATATGGGTAGTTGCGATCCTTGTTCCGCCGAACCCCTGACTCCAGAAGAACTCAAGCAAGCAGGTGTATTTTGGCTAGATGACAATTCTACAAGTAATGTGCCAGTACCCCCTAGTTTTCGTCGTCCCTCTCCTAGTAGTAACGTCTTCATCTCTCGATTGCATGTTCGCTATACCCGCGACAAATTCCCTGAAGACTTGATATTTCAACAAACTGCCAACAGTGAATCTTTTCAAGGACGTTATGTTTTACAACATCCGTTCCAAGGGGAACTCAAATGTCAGGCTGGCAGACAATATAAGCAGTCTTTACCCAAACGTTTTGAACAAGAGGCGCAAACTCTAGCTAAACTAACCAACTGGAAAATCCAAGATATTCGCAACAAAATGAAGTTGAGTGTAGGTAATCTGCAATATTCTTGGTGGGAAAATGTCCTATCCTGGCTGGGATTATATTAAGGAGAGTGGGGAGTGGGGAGTAAGATTAATTCAAAAAATACTCCTCACATAACCTCTTAGGGCGATGGAACTTATTCTAGCTGCATCCTAGCTCTTTTGTCGCTCCATCAGATACCGCTTACGTCCCTTAATTTTTTTGTCAGGATCGAAACCACTTGTTTTGATACCATCGTTGCAGTTTCAACGCTTTGGCTATCCATGATTACCTAGACAGGTTTTACAAAATCAGGTAAGTCGTCTTCTACTCTGCGAATATAGGGATAGTTATAAGCGACAATTGTTGCCAGCATGACAAAAATTCCAACTAAATTAAATAACAAACCAATACCCCGTCCTGGGCCAACACCAATGAGTAGTCCAATACTGTTTGCTAGCAATCCATCTGGAAGTAGTAAAGGCTGAAATACATAGTCTGCTAAAGGGCCAGCCAAGAGATAAGCAAGGGGAAAAGCGGCCCAGGCGATCGCACCCCGCAAGGCAAAAACCCGACCTTGAACTTTCGGGTCAACCTTAACCTGCCAAATCGAATTATGAGAACTAATAATAATCGGAACGCTGAAAAAAGCAAAAAAAGCCGCAATAGTAATTAAGATTGCTGAAGGTTGCATACCAGCAACTAAAATCGATAAACCTAATATAAACTCAAAACATAAAACTGCATTAACTTTACGTTTAAAACCGCTCCATGTACTCATTAAAATTGCCCCAAATAACCAACCACTTCCACCGATGGAAAAAATTTGACCGAGGATTTTAGCATTAGCAAAGCTTAAAACCATTGGAGTTATCAAAACTTGTACTAAACCAATAGTGAAGTCAGTAATAAAAAAGAAAACCAGTAGCGTCAATAAACCAGGGCGAGCTTTTATATAATTCCAACCTTCACCGATATTATTTAATAGTGAAGTCTGAGAATGTTGAATATATTGGGAACTGGAAATACTAGGAAAAGGGATTGTCAACAGGATCAATAGAGCAACAATAAAGCTGATAAAATCAATTAAAATAACGCCGTAAATTTTAATTATATCTACCAATATCCCAGCTAAAATAGGAGATAATAATTGTCCCGCTCCTTGAGCAAGCTGAATCATGCCATTAGCACGACCAAAATGTTTTGGAGAAACAAAAAGAGTTGGGGTTGTATAATAGGCGGGTTGTTGAAATCCTTTGCAACCAGAACTGACTGCAACTGCTAAGTAAAGATGCCAGATTTGTAACCAATCTTGCCACATTAATAGAGCAATAGAAAGAGTACAAACAGCAGAAATACTATCACTGAAAATTATTAGCCAGCGTCGATTCCATCGGTCGGCGATCGCACCCCCAAAAGGAGCAAGAATAATATAGGGAAGTTCAGCACATACATACATCAAAGAAAATTGTACTGATGAACCAGTAGTCTGATACAACCACACTCCCAGCGCAAAGCTAGTCAATCCAGAGCCAATTAGAGAAATTAGCTGTCCAAACCAGATGAAAAGGAAAGTCCGCATTTTTCCATTCCTTAACTTTGAATTTGGTTTTTTTTTCCAATTTGATTACCAGCCTGAACGTAAACTTCAAGACCTTCTAGTGAATGTTGAATTAAATCGTCATCAAAACAAATAGTTCCAGGTTGGAACAACAGAACTAAAGTAGAACCTCCATACTGAAAATATCCTTTCTCTTGACCTTTATAAACTATGCCAGGAGTATAAGTTTGAATGATACTGCCAATAGTAAAAGCGCCTATCTCTATATAGGCGATTCTGCCAAAATTATCAGAAATAAATTCTGTTACCATTCTTTTATTGAGAGAAAAAATATTACATACTTTGGCAAGTGCAAGTGGATTAACGGAGTGATATTTTCCTTGAATATATTTTGCTGTTAACGCTTTTCCTGTATCAGAAAAATGGAATCGATGATAATCATAGGGAGCAAGACGCAGACAAAGTGCTGAACCTTGGCAATAGATTTGAGCTAATTTTTCACAGTTTAGTAATTCTGCGATCGTAACAGAAGAACTTTTCACAGGAATCTGAGTTTCTGCTGTCAATTTTGGATAAACTAAAATTCTACTATCTGCTGGAGCGCAAAATATATTTGACTCGGTAGTAAATACGCGAGCATTAGGTTTGAGTCGGCGTGAGAAAAAAGCATTAAAGCTGTGATAATTTTTCAGTGGCAATTCAGTCTCTTTAATATCAATTTGATACCGACAAACAAATTTATTAATTTGGCTTTTAGTCAAAGGTAAATCTTGATATTTGCCATAAAGCCAACAAAATGTTTTGTTATTAAGTAAATAGGTAAAAACTATAAACCCAAAATAATTTTCATATAACAAGCGTAAAGTTTTTTCAGCAAATATCTGCTCATAAATAATTTCTCCTGTCTGACGTTCGAGGTAATAAATTTCAGTTTTCAGCGTTTTACTTGTCATTTATTCCTAGAAGTATATGCCTACAGTACTTGCCCAACCATATACAGCCGTAAGTGCGATCGCGCCAAAAGCAAATATCCCATACCAAACGCCTCGCAGCTTGAGCATTTTAAAATTGCCTATCATTGCTAGAGCTAATAGTAGGTAAACACCATCTAAGATAAACTTCATTGTTTCATCAGGTAAAGCAAATCTAGCTGTAAATGCTAGGGGGATAAACAAAGCCGCGTAAGTTACAGGTAAGCCTGTATAATATTGTTCGCTTCCCTCATTCATTAAACCTGTAGTATTAAAGTATGCTAATCGCAAGGCGTTTGTTGCGAGATAAAATATTAGCACTGCAATAGATAATAAATCCTTCAATCCAAAGCAGTAAGCAAAAATTGCTGGAGCAAAACCAAACGAACAAACATCAACAATACTATCTAATTGCTTGCCAACTTCAGATTGTAATTCTGTGCGGGAAATTTTTTTAGCAACAAGACCATCAAATAAATCAATTATTCCTGCATACATCATGCAGATTACAGCTTCATTATAATGTCCATTCACTGCTAAAAAAACTGAGATTAAACTCAAAACTAGCCCTGTTAAAGTTAAACTGTTAGCTAAATCAATTTGCCGTATAATTGGACTAAACATAGCGTTTTTGCAGATAATATAAAAAACTTATTTGATTACATTTTGTCAGGACGGGTTTAACGAAGATATTGCTAAAATACCCAGATTTCAGCGAAATAAGACCCGACAAGCAAATTTAATTATCTCCAGAAATACGGGAGATTCAGAAAACTATTAAAAGGTTAGTTTAAAGACTGTTTGCAATGCACAATAAAATAAAAAATTGGAATTGTAAACATTACACTATCAAACTTATCTAAAACTCCTCCAGTTACTGCTAAAACTTGACCAAAATCTTTAATTCCTGCTTCTCGCTTTAGCGAAGACGCAATCAAATCACCAGTTAATGCCATCAAAGCAACTCCTCCAGACAATAACAAAACTTGCCAAAGTCGCCATTCTGGTAACATGAAACTAAGACTCCAGCCTAAAACAAGACAAGCTAGGAGTCCTCCAATAGTTCCTTCCCAGGTTTTATTAGGACTAATCCCAGGAATTAGAGGCGTTTTTCCTAATATTTTGCCAATTCCTTGAGAAAAACCATCATTAGTTAATACTAGTAAGATGAGTAGATTAAATTCTTGATAAGCAGAGTCGGCAAGTGTTAATAAGCTGGCTAAGGGGATAGTAATAAAAACTATGCCAAAAGCTGTAGTTAAAATACCGTGCATTGGGGGTGGATGACGCAGGATTAAAATTGGTAAAGCGATCGCCACCCAAGTAGCAACGATCGCACTGCAAAAAATAGCAAAAACATTTCCCCAAACTCCGCCCACAATCCCAATAGTTCCTAATAACTGCAACAGCACAGGTAAAGCGATCGCGCCATATTTAATTTGCACAGTTTCTAGTAATTCCTGCCAGCCAAAATAGGCTAAAAACAAAGCAACAGGTAGTAATCCGTATTTTCCTAGCCCTGCCGCAACAATTAAAATTAATCCAATGCCGATTAATATAGCTAACTTGAGAGCATCATGTTTAACTTTGTCCGGGTCGCGTCGATAAATAATAGCGAAAATCATGAAAACTAGTAAAGCGATCGCTATTTCCCCCCCAGCAATAACAAGCGTCGGCAAAATTAACGGGTTGAAAATTTCCACAACTTCTCTCACTTCTTATAAGAAACTTTAATTTTGAACCTAGATATTATCCATAAAACCAAGCCTGGTAGATGCCGTTTCAGAAAAATAATTACCTTACTGTAATTGGCGATCGCTTTTTCCTTCTTCCGTTGAGAAATCGCTTGCACAATTTCTTTTGCTGCTTGTGACGGCGATATCAGCAACATTGACGGAATAGAATCTTGCCACTCTGGATGCCAAATACCTTGGTTATCTACCTGACGAATTTCAGTAGCAACGTAGCCAGGACAGATATGTATTATCGATACACCATCGGGCGTTAACTCCTGAGATAATGACTCGCATAAAGCCCGCAACGCAAATTTGCTCATGCTATAAGCAGAATCACCACTCAAAGCAATGTAACTTTTGACGCTACTAATAACAACTAATCTTCCCTGCGTTTTTTTCAGGTCATCTAAAGTAGCGTAAATTGTGTTGAGAACTCCAAAAATATTTGTTGCAAACAGCTTGCGGTAATCATCCACATTTAAGTCTGCCAATTTGCCTTTTAAAGACCAGCCTGCATTGGCAACAACGATATCAATCTTACCGAATTGACTTCGAGCAAGACTGACAGCTTTTTCTACTTCGCTATCTAAAGTTACATCGCAGGATATAGCTAGTACCCTCTGATTGCTGGGGTCAATCTCTGCGGCTATAGTTGCTAATCGTTCCGTGCGTCTCGCCAAAAGCACAACCTTTGCACCTTCACGGGCAAGTTCTTTGGCAACTTCTGCCCCAATTCCAGAGGAAGCCCCAGTAATCAACGCCACTAAACCATTAAACTGACTCATATAGTTTTAGCGTCTGCACAAAAATTGCCGATCCCAAAAATGTTTTGTGGATCGTTGGCTTGTTTGATTTCTTTAATCAATTCAATACTGTCAGATGACAAAGTGTTTTTGATAAATTCTTGGCGGCTTTTCCCTACACCATGATGATGAGAAATAGAACCACCATTTTCCATAATTGCTACTCTGATATAATGCTCGATTTGAGGAGAAATTATTTCTGGAGATTCAACTCCTTTACTATAAAAGCCAAACATAAAATATAAACAAACACCTGTATGATAAATTTGACTAATTCGGTAAGATAAATAAGGTTTTCCAGGTAAGTTAAACTTTTCATGCTGCTCTTTTAATGTCTGGTCAACAGCATGACAAACCTGGTGAATTTGACTCCAAGAGACAGATGTTTCAAAACTTTCGCCAAGAATAAAAAAACTAGCTAAAAAATCTCGCATATAGGCAATAGCATAAGTTAGCATATAGCCTCGTTGTCCGTTTTCTGCCCCCGATGCCAAGCCTTGAAATTTTTTAGCTAACGCATATATATTAGTTTGTTGATAAGCGATTTCTTGAGCAGATCCTTCCATAACAATAGTAGCTGCTACCATTTGATAGGGATTAAAGCCACGCATCTTTAATAAATAAAACTTTTTGAGTTTATCAATCCAGCCTTTGATATTAGTTGGCTGTGGTTTCAAGGCTTGACCGAAGCGAAATTGATTATTATCTACCAAACGAATACTAGCTGGAACAAATCCGCTATGAGCTAAACTGTATAAAAATCCTACTCCTAACTCGAAGTTAGGAAAAACGAGAGATCCATATTTTTTTACCTGGGGAATAGGATGAATTTTAATCACAGCTTTGGTAATTAATCCTAAGTTCCCCTCACTACCAAACAAAATATTTTGAATCTGCATTCCCATTGAAGCGCGGGTAATTGGTTGTATTTGCTCAATTGTGCCTTTGGGGGTAATTAGAGTAATGTTTTCTACAATTTGCTCAATATTGCCATAGCGATTTTTTTTCATTCCACTCGCATTTGTAGAAATCCAACCCCCTAAAGTCGAAAACTCTAAACTATCAGGTTCATGACCGCAAATAAATCCATCTTTTCTTAACTGTTCCTCAAGCTGCTGACCTGTAATTCCTGCTTGTACACAAGCGCGGAGATTATCTCTATCTATCCATTCAATTTTATTCATCCGCCGCATATCTACAGAAACTACCATTCTTTTTTCATCTTCTGGTAGCTTCAAGGCGCAGCTAACATTAGTTCCACCACCAAAAGGAACAAGACAGATATTGTGTTCTATGGCAAGATTTATAATTTTTTGGGCATCTAACTCTGATTGGCAATAAAATACCATATCTACAGTTCGATCTAATTTAGAGTAAAGAACTTTGTAAACTTCTTTAAAAGCACTTTGCCCATGACTGTGAAAAAGACGTTCTTGCTCGTCAAATGTGTATTGATTACTAGGAAATATATTTTCTAATTGTTGACAAAAGCTTTTATTGATATTTAAAGGGTAAATAAATTTTTTTGTTATTTCTGGTTGCTGTTCATGTGGATTAATTTCAATACCTAATTGTTCTTCTATATGGGAAATAAAATAAGGCATTTTGTAGCCTGATAAATTATAGCGATCGCCTGTCAAAGTTACCGAGCGATCGTCATTGATGATAAACTGGGTATCGGCAAACCCCCATTTATGTCCCCAAGTTTCCATAATTCACTCCTCCTCTTAAATTGTCGTGCAGTTGGGCGATCGCTACATACACATCATTAATAATTTGTTGTTGAATTTGACGGGTGTCAAGCATATTCTGTTTAGTTTGATAATCCCTAAAGTCTAAAGGTAAGCCAAAACTCACATAAATTGGATGTCGTTTGGGAAAATGTTTACCTTTAGGCAATGCTTGATAAGTTCCATGAATATAAACAGGAATTACAGGAACGTTTAAATGCAGCACTAACAATCCTAATCCCAGTTTTAGGTGTTGAAGTTCACCCGTTATCGAGCGAGTTCCTTCTGGGAAAAACAGAATTACTTTGTGTTGTTCGACAATTTTTTGACAGGAACGCAGAGAATTTAAAAAATTACCTTTGCGTTCAAAGCAAATCATGTTGAAAAAATTCTGGCACATCCATGCTTTGAATGGTTGATTGAAAAAGTAGTCTTTTGCTGCCAAGCTGTAAACATTTTTAAAATGTTTGCCTTGGGCCGCTATCACTGCTGGGCCGTCAAGATGACTAACATGGTTAGCTGCAATTATATAAGCTCTATCCTGGGGAATATTTTCTAGTCCTTGACATTTAAGCTGAAACCAATGTTGGTAAAGCAATTTACCACTTATCCAAATGATATTTTGACCTATATTAACTAGCCAATTTAAAAGTTGATTTTCTGTCATTATTTTATCTTAGTCATTGGTCAGTAAATATTTATCAGCTATGAGTCATTAGGAAAATTTTTTCTTTGAATTTACTTATATCTTCACAAATTTTTAGAATTAGCTATGTTTGGTAATCTGATATTTACCTAGTTTTAACTTTATGAAGCTGGTTCTAAATAACCACTACTAAGGAAATACGAAAAATATATTTTAAGTAAAGCAGTATCTACAGGAGGGCAAATAATCGCAGTTTCTCTCAGCGTATTAAGAGTTTCTTGACAACTAATTTTTGGTCTTATATTTTGCTGGTATAACTCAGGAATTGTGATTTGTTCTTGTCCCCATTGTTTACAAAAGAAAGGTATTAGAGATGTTAAAACGTTTTGGTTTGTTCGCATAGTGGCAGACAACTGTTTTTGCCACTGTTGATAAGGAATGAGTTGGATAGAATAACCTAAAGAACAAAGCCAAGCAAACAAATCTTGCCAATGGTAAGGATGAGGATTATTCAGATGATAGCACTTGCCGATCGCTTGCTTTTGTCTGGATAAATAAACAATTCCTTGGGCTACATAGTCAACTGGAGATAAATCTAAAAAATAGTCGAGTTGAGGCATACTACCCATCTGGATATAACCCTTAATCATCCGGCAAATAATATCATTGTTTTTCCAAATTCCGCTTTGACTATCCCCAGAGATAAAAGCTGATCGATAAATATTTATTGGCAATCCGCGATCGCGGGCTTCCATAACCAACTTCTCTGCTACCCATTTACTTTGAGAATATCCCAAATAAATATCTTCCCAATCAGATAGTGATTCGTTTTCATCAACTATTTTTTGGCAATACGTTGATGATTCAAATACAGCAAAACTTGAAATGTAATGCAGAGATTTGGTTTTACTTTGGCAGGCTAATCGTAAAATTTCTTGTGTTCCCAAAACATTGCAAGGTTTCAATCGAGCATAAGAGTACACATAACTTAGTAATGCTCCACTATGATAAATACTGTCAATCTCATTTGCTAGTTTGCTAAATGTTGCTGTTGTCAAACCCAGTTGTGGCAGAGAAATATCACCTAAAACTGGTATAATTCTTGACTGGAAAGAACTATTCCACAAGTTGTAAAACTTTAAATTATTTTGCAATCTCCCTTGGGCAGTTTCAAGTTCGGATGCGCGCACAAGACAATAAATTTTTGCTTGAGTTTGTTGTAACAGTTCGGATAGTAAAAAAGCCCCTAAAAAACCTGTTGCTCCGGTTAAAAAAATAGAAGTGGGTTCAGTTACCCATGAGGTAGCGGTATTTTCTGGATAAATAGTTGATTCTAAAACTGCTTCTGCGGATAAATCTATAAATTTTTCAATTTTTTGATGATTTTGAGTCATAAATTCCAGAATTTCAGCTTTCCGTTCGCTGAGAATCGTCTGAATTTCTGGAGATAATACTCCTTTCGGCGCACGCAGATGTAGTTTCCCATCCTGAGCCGATAACTTAATTCCTTGTTTATTAAGCCAATCAAAAAGTTGATAGAGATTCATAAGGTTATTTCCTCTATATCACCCAAATGTTGAGCTAAAGCTTCAATAGTTGGGTAATCAATTAGTAAATCCGGTTCTAACTGACATTCCAGAAAATCACCCAGATCGCCAGTCAAACTGACTGCGGCACTAGAATCTAATCCGTAACTATGTAAAGGCAAAGTGACATCTATTTCATCTGAAGCTATTTCTAAAGCGCTAGCTAGATATGAAATTAACCAGGCTTGAATTTCTGCTACAGTAACCTTTGTTTTCAATACTTCTGAGATTTTTAATGTTGAGTCAATTTGTAAATTTTCAAGTTCCATTTTTTAATCTTTGAAAGTTTTCTTAATTATTTTTAGCTGATTGAGAGTATTATTGTGAAATTTCATTCAGTTTTTTGAATTCAATTGCATCTAAACTAGGATGCTTTACATCCCAAACTAAACCTATAGCTTGTAAAGTAAAAATCACCCAGTATCCTGGATCTATTTGCCACCACTTTAAACCAAATTTTGCTGAATTAGGAAAAGCATGATGATTGTTGTGCCAACCTTCACCAAGGGTAAGAATCGCCAACCAAATGTTATTTTTACTTTGGTCTATGTTTTTAAACAAGCTTTTTCCATAAACATGACCTATAGAGTTAATAATGTAACCACTATTAAAGCTGAAAAAAAGTCTGAGCATTCCTCCCCAGATAAATCCTTGTAAGAAACCCAGCCAACTCCAAGTAATAATTCCCCCTAAAATAGCTGGAAGAATTAAACCTAAAATAATCCATATCCCATATAGTCGGTTGATTTTTTGATAAATAGGGTCTTGGAGTAAATCTTTAGCAAAAACAAGAGAATTGGGGAGTTCTCCATCTAATAACCAACCAAGATGGGCATACCACAAACCTTTGAGCCTCCCGCCAATTCCTTCACCGTGAAGATGAGGAGAATGGGGATCTCCAGGGCGATCGCTATATTGATGATGACATCGATGAACAGACACCCAAGAAATCACCGAACCTTGACCTGCCATAGAACCAAGAATAGCTAGAATAATGCCGATTACTGGTATACTTTTGAAAGTTTTGTGAGCAAAATATCGATGAAAGCCAACAGTAATTCCTATACCAGTCAGGATTAACATGAACAACAATAGACCTATTTTCCAAGCCGTAATACCTAATAGAAAAAAATCAGCTAAAGCCGCTAGACATCCAAATAAAGATATAAAAAAAATTCCTAAAATAAAACGTCGCTTAATGTTTTCTAAATAACTACTTGATACTGAAACTTTAAGTTGAGCGGACATTTTTTACCCCTAGCAATAAGTTTAAATATAAAGTTATAATCAATAAATGAGTGGATTTAAACCCACCAAAACAAGACCACAAAATTGTTAATTTTATGGTGAATTTAAACCCATTTATACTCTTACTAAAAAGCAAGATACATCCGTAGATCGCGCAGAATTTAATTAGATAATTCTGGTGACTAACGTCCTTATTCTTTATTTCTGACTTATAGATTTCTCTTTCAGAGTAAAATTGATATTACTATAAAAGCTGCGGACTGCAATGCATTTTTATAGTTATTTACATATCTATCATTTGTAAATTTCCAGATAAAAATGCCTCTCGGCAAGCAAAGCGCTGAATTTTACCACTAGAAGTTTTAAGAAGACTGCCCGTTTTAACCAATACTATAGTATTAATCTGTATCCCATCTTCGGTTGCAACTGCTTGGCGAACATTTCTAACTACCTCTTGAACATTTAGCTTATGCAAGTAAGTACGCTCGACTTCCTGAACTACTACTAATTTCTGTTCGCCGTTTAAATCTACTACAAATGCCGCACCAGAACCGACAACTAGAGCAGGATGGCTTTGTTGCACTGTCTGTTCAATATCTTGAGGATAATGGTTGCAACCTCTAATGATAATTAAATCTTTAATTCGGCCAGTTACGAACAACTCACCATGCTGTAAAAATCCTAAATCCCCAGTTCTGAGAAAGGGGCCTTCATCTGCTAGATAAGCATTAAAAGTTTGTTCTGTTAGGTCTAGTTGCTGCCAATATCCCATAGCTACGCTTGCACCCGATACCCAAATTTCTCCTACTTTACCCTCTGGACATGGGATTTGTAACTCAGGATCGACTATCGCTATTTTCTGGTCTAATCTTGCGTAACCACAACCAACCATTTTCTGAAGATTTTCTGAAGTATTGACATCTGCAACTATCTGGTGTTTCTCTAATGCTGCTTTGTCAACTTGGCAAACACTAGGTAGAGATGTTTTCAAACCGCCAGAAACCAATAAAGTTGCTTCTGCCATACCATAACAGGGATAAAATGCTTCCTGCCGAAAACCACAAGACTTAAAAGCTGTTGCAAATCGTTCTAAAGTTTCTATACGAATAGGTTCTGCTCCATTAAAAGCTAATATCCAGTTACTCAAGTCAAGTTCTGCTTTTTGTTCTAAAGTAATTTTTTTTACACATAATTCGTAAGCAAAATTTGGCCCGCCACTGGTAGTTGCTTTGTAGCGAGAAATAGCTTGTAGCCAGCGCCAAGGTTTTTGGATAAATGCCACAGGTGACATTAAGATCGTAGGCGCACCAACATATAACGGTTGTAGCACTCCACCAATCAATCCCATGTCATGATAAGGTGGCAACCAAGACACTCCCAAACTATCTGGTGTGTCTTGAAAACAACTCTGGATTAGCTGACTGTTATGTAGCAAATTGCTATGCGTAATCATTACACCCTTTGGTATCCCTGTAGATCCGGAAGTGTATTGCAGAAAAGCCAGGGTGTCTGGTGAGGCTTGATAGGGGGTAAAATTTTCACTACTAAGGATATTGTTAGTAGCTATATAGTGCAAGTTGGGGAATTGTTGATTTTGACTTAGTTGATTGCTGATATTTGCAAATAAATCAGATGTGGTGAGAACAACTAGCGGTTGAGCATCTGCAATAATTGCCTCTAACCTAGACTGATGTTGATTTCGTCGAGGTGGGTAAGCGGGAACTGCAATTACCCCAGCATATAAACAACCAAAGAAGGCAGCAATAAAATCAAGTCCAGGTGGGTAGAGAAGTAGAGCGCGAGCGCCAGGATTTATGATACTTTGTAGTTGAGATGCGATCGCCTTTGCTTGTTGGTCTAACTCTTTATAGGTAAGCTTGGCAACTTCTGTTTCTCCGTCTTGCAGAAAAATAAAAGATGTTTTATCTGGCTCAATCAAGGCTCTCGCTTTAACAATATCAATAAAATTGGCAATCTCCAGGTTCATCCCACGTAATTTTCTCAAGTATAAATATTAAAGAATTTACCAAATTATATTAAGAAAAAATACCAGCAATTCTAAATTTAAGGATTGATAAGGAATTCAGCTGACTTTTCACGGGATGTGGAACCCGGATTTGTCAGCGAACGCGAACGCCAACGGCATGGCAAAGCTTAGAGCGAGTCCGCGTACTCTGTAAGAGTTGCAAGTTAGCAAGAGCGTCTGTCTGCGACACGCTGTTCGCGAACGTAGAGAGCGTCCGCAGGAGACAGGAAGAAAGAGGATTTTAGCCTACTTTACTTTTATTAAAATAGTATGATTTTTTCCACTCCTTCTACTTATCTTGAGGAAAGGTAATTCTTCGGGTGTTGTTATACGCAATACTAAGATATTCTTGCTTTCTTCGCCAAGATTGTCATGGTTCAATTCGATGAACAGCTACGCCGCTTAGTTACAGAAGCCTGTGGACACCAACCTGGAAGCCCTCAGCGTCAGAAGCTGCTCACGCAAATTATTCGCTTGACAGCAAATAGACTCTGGAGGGAAACTACTCCCTACTATCAAGACGCACTACAACAAACTTGGTTGTATTTCTGTCGCAATGTTTGTGAAGGTTTGACAGGTCAAATCTACGATCCAAATTATGGCAGTGTGATCACCTGGCTGAATGCTTACCTAAAACGGAGACTACAAGACTTTTACCTTAAGCAGAACCGAGAACAAGCCACAACAGTCCCTCTGAGAATTCGTCAGTCTACATCCGGTGGAACAAGTGAAACTATCGATCCTGTAGATAACCTACAGGCTACCCCCCAAGCACCTCCGATTTTGGAAGAGTTGGAGATATGGGCGAAGACAGATTCGGATGGAGAACTGCGCGGTACTTACATTAAAGGGCGTCCAGATGTGAATTGTCAGGTATTAATTCTCAAACGCTTACCCCCAGAAGTTAGCTGGAAAGATTTATCTGAGGAATTTGGGTTGTCAATTCCGACATTAAGCAGTTTTTATCAACGCCAATGTTTACCGCGTTTGCGTAAGTTTGCAGAATTGGAGGGATTATTATGATCGGTGCTGTTAGCGATGCTGAGATAACAGTTATCAGTTATCAGCAAGAATCGGTTGGTAACTGGTCACTGGTCACTAGTCACTGTTCACGAGGACACGTAGTGCAAGAAAAAATACCTTCTTATTTCAACTATGGGGTTATACTCAGCACGGGCTAAACCCCCGCTATCCATGTACAGCACTCAGCACTACTGAAACCAATGAACTGCCTCCTGCTTTTACCTCCTTCAAGAAACTTGTATATCTTGTAGCTTTGCTACCATTTCTGCACGCGCCGAAACCTTCAACTTCCGAAACATTCTCTTCAAAGCTTGTTTGACGGAATTTTGCGTAATCCAAAGTTTTTCTCCGATTTCTGCATTCGTTAACCCCTGTGCCACTAACTCGGCAATTTCTAACTCACGCGCTGTCAAAGGACTAACTAAAAGGGAATTGGATATTTTGGGTTTTGTTCGTAGGGTTGCCATTTTTGCTGACAAATGAATGCATAAAGCGCTCAAGTCAGCTAAATCGTTACCATTAAAAGCAGGATTTCCCTTGTCACGAGCCAAGTTAAGGGTTCCGACAAGACGACCGTCGCAAACAATTGGCCCGGTCATCACGTGTTCGTGATCGGAACGCGAACAAAAATGCTTCCAGTCTCCTGGCGATAATAATAACTGTTCGTGGGCGGGAGCATGACGCTCAACTACATAGCGTCCCACTGGATTGCTCTCTAAGCATACTGCTGGAATGCCTGGAACATTAATCTCAGTGGTTGGTTGCTCATCTAGGAGATAAATACCCCAATTTTGCACGCCAAAATGCTCGCTAATTTTATCCGTGAGAGCGAGTCTTAACTCTTGCTCATTTTGGACATTAGCGATCGCCTGAAATACAGCGTGTAGAGAATTAGCCATAAGTGTACCCAGTTGGGGACTATCCAAGCCTCAACAATTACTTCTATGCTAATACCAAGGAAACTAAAACGCTAATTACAGTAGCGACTAGGAGAAGCACATGACAGTTACACAACTCTCTGCTCAGGAACTTTTCCGGGCTGCTTATGAAAACCGCTATACTTGGGACAAGAATTTCCCTGGTTATACTGCAAATATTACCTATAAGCATGATGATAAAGTGTTTACAGGCAAAGTTATCATCAGTGCCAATCTCAAAGCCGAAGTTTTGGATGTAGATGATGAGTCAGCCCAGAAAGCAATTCATGGTCAAGCCTGGGAGATAGCAATTCACCGCGTCCGCCGCAGCTTTGAAGACACTCACAGCGCCAATACGTTTAGTTATGGTAAAACTGACGAAACAGGTGCGGTTGAGCTTTTAATGGGTGGTAAGGCTGAGGGCGATAAATACAAAGTCCGCAATAATGAAGTCTGCCATGTTCACCGTCTAATCCACGGGACTTACGTTACCATTGACACCTTCAGCAGTCACGATACCGGGGAAGGCTACTTGTCCCATACCTATGACTCTGTGTACCATGACCCCAAAACTGGGGAACAGAAGGGCGGTAGAAGCGAATTTATTGATGAGTATGAAAAAGTTGGTGACTATTTCATCCTAAATCGTCGGGAGATTCGCACCGAGACAGCAGGACAATTTTCTACTCAGGAATTTATTTTCTCTGACATTAAATTGTTGGAACCTGTTGCTGCTTAAGCTGTATTCTGTAAGTTAAAAATTAGCGATCGCTCTTGAGTTAAAGGGAGCGATCGCTTTTATTTTTTGGGCATTCCATGCGTAGCTGTAGCTCCTCATAGACATCGCTCAATCACGTTAAGATACTTAATTAGGTGTTCCTAATCAAGCGGTAATCTACTTTATGAGTCAACTTGAAAACATTCAAGCTGAGTACGAAAAGTTCCCTGAAGCATTTGAGAGTGTAATTATTAGCACTGTGAGCACACAGGCAATACCCAATGCTAGTTATGCTCCCTTCGTAATGGATGATTCTAAAAATATCTACATTTACGTGAGTGGTCTTTCGACTCATACCAAAAATCTCTATGCCAATCCTCATGTTAGTATCTTGTTTATCGAGGATGAAGCTAAAAGTAATCTAATTTTTGCCCGTCGTCGTTTGAGTTTTGATTGTACGGCGACTTTGATAGAGCGTGAAACTGACAATTGGAATCAAATTGTTGAACAATTTCAAGGGCGGTTTGGTGAAATTATCGAGGTGTTGCGCGGCTTATCTGACTTTCGGATTTTCCGATTAACTCCAAGTGAAGGTCGCTTTGTAGTTGGTTTTGGGGGAGCATATCATATTAGTGGCGATAACCTTCATCAACTTGTTCAAATCACAGGAGATGCCGAGAAAAAGCAAGGGTAAATGATGAATTATGAATTGCAATAATTCAGCATCTAGGAGTCATAATTTAGAATTTAGAAAGAATCAAGTCTAATGGATACAGCGAATTTCAAGTTAGAGAGGTACACAATCTAAGTTTAAAAGCCAGGTTGAAAGCCTGTTTTACTTCTGAATTCAGAAGGACTGAATTCTGCTATATAACTATTCAGACAGATGTATTTTGACTCCTGAATTAGTTTGACTGTAGGCAAATTCAAATAAACTAAACTTTTTAATTTTATGCTTCAGTTTCAACCTCCTGGCTTTGGGCATAAAGTCATTCATACATTCTTGGGGGCAATGGTTTACTATACCCAAACGAATGCACCTTGGACGATTGCTGACACTGAAGATTTACCTCCACTACTATTTCTCCATAACTTTGGTGGGGGAGCGTCTGCCTATGAATGGTCTAAAGTTTACCCAGCTTTTGCCTCTAATTACCACATTTTAGCTCCCGATTTAATCGGGTGGGGAGAGTCGGCCCATCCAGTGCGGGATTATAAAATTAGGGATTATCTCAGCACGATCGCAGAGTTTATCATCCAAACTTGTCGCCAGCCGGTGACAGTGGTAGCCTCATCTCTTACAGCTGCTTTTGCTATTCGCCTAGCTATTGTTCAACCCAATTTATTCAAAGCACTGTTTTTGGTTTCCCCTTCTGGATTTGATGATTTTGGACAGGGTGCTGGACGCAGACTTCCGCTTTCGGTAATCAATGCGCCTCTGTTGGACAATTTTATTTACATGATTGGTGCTGAAAATGAAATTGCAGTCCGAAATTTTTTACAAAGTTTTCTCTTTGCTAAGTCACAACGAGTATCTCAAGAGATGGTAGAGGCTTATTTAACCTCAGCACAACAACCTAATGCCAAGTTTGCTGCTTTAGCATTTTTGCGAGGCGATCTTTACTTCGACTTGAGTTTATATATTCAACAACTAACAGTTCCCACCGTCATTTTTTGGGGAGAAAAAGCACAATTTACCAACATCAAATTAGGACAACGCTTGGCAAATTTAAATCCAAGGGCAATTCAAGATTTTTATGCGATCGCAGATACCGGAATATTACCTCATTTGGAAATACCAGAAGTTTTCATTGGTCTGTTGCAGCGGTATCTTTAAGAATTAGGAAAGATTTTCATAGTCAAATCATAGTCAATCTAAATACATGGCTCGATCGAGTGTATCAAAATTTCAAACGCGATTGAAAACACGTACATTTAATGCCTTAAAGATAAAATAAGTATTTATGGCTCGGTCGATTTCTACAGGCTAATAGCGATCGCCATTGTTGTTACGCATTCTGTGCCAGTAGTCTGGCTGGGATTAATCGTGATGAGTATTTGAAATTTCCTTTCGAGATCGAGCCTATACTTTTATCTTCAGTGAATAATCAGCTAGTTATGAAACAAGAAATTGCTCATCAATATTCTCTCTACGTATAATTTTTAATTACTGTGTAAATTTTATTACATGTAAAAATACGGTAATCTTTTAATTAACATCGCAAACCTGACTATGACTGCCATAAAAGAACATTGTATAGTCATTGCAATTGTCATAATTTTTACATTATTCATATCTCTGCAAGTACTATTCCAAAGTTTTCATAATTTTCTGAATTTTAACTGATATACAAATAAGGTCAAAATAATGCTTATAACTGTGCTGCTGTCTCGTGTCTACTGTACTTTTTTTGGTTAAAGCTTTTATGGACGATCGGGATGAACGCCTGCGCCAATTGATTGCAACAGTGTGCCAACACCCAGATGGCAGCCGAGAATGGCGAAAGGCTATGAGTCGGCTTCTGATTTTAATTCAGGGACTACCAGAATTTAGAAAATATTCAAGTATAGACTGCCCCGATTATTTTTTAGATGCCCTGAATCAAACTTTGGAGTGGTTCAGCCAAAATATTAGAAACTTTCAACCACGTACATCTTCAGTTGGAGATGATTTAATAAGATGGATCAAAAGCTACCTTTACTGGGGCATCAAAGATTTAAATTCACCATCTCCACCTTGGGGAAAAAAATTTCATTTGTCTTTGGATGAAAGCATTTTGAATTTTGATGCAGAAATAACAACTTGGTTGGAACGAGTATCAGAACAAGGACAACTATTAGGAACACCAGCAAATCCATATATTTTGAGTGGACTAGAAATTTATCTGGAAAATTTAAAGCAGCAGTCACAACAACGTTTAGTAGACAACCTGGCAGTTTACATTGAGCAAGATCCAGACAAGCAACTACAAAATTGTTATCCTCGCAAACATCCCGAATGCAACTGTCAAGTACTAAGCCAAAGATTGCTGTTTATTTTTAAGAACCCACCAGATACACTTGCAGATATTGCTCGCGAGAGCCAAATCAATTACCAAACTCTGGTATCTCATTGGAAATTAAAAGCAATACCGCTCCTACAAAATGTTGCAATTCAACTTGGATATCAATCTAATTAACAATCATGAGTAGCACAGAAACGCTTTATTTAAAAATTCCACTTGGACGAGAAGCCCATGCGATCGCCCGCCAGTTTGCTCTTGAACAAACTACATCTCAAAAAGGTAAACAAATCTATTTGAATACACTAGCAGTTTATGCTGTTTACAGTTACTTGAAATGGTTGCAGATTGATACAGCTTTAGAGAAAAGTGATAGTTGGCATCCCCTAAAACGAGCTTTCTTTGATGTTGCCGATTTAGTTATTCCTAACATTGGTAAGTTAGAGTGTCGCCCAGTTCGACCTGGAGAGACGGCAATTTACTTACCTCCCGAAGTGATGAAAAATCGGATTGGTTATGTAGCTGTCCAATTTAGCGAACGCCTTCAAGAAGCGGACTTGTTGGGATTTGTGAGAACAACTACTATTTCTATTACTTCAGAGCAAATATCATTAACAAGCCTTAAACCCCTTAATTTCCTTTTTGACTATATTCCTAACACTGTCACTCACCCTGCACTTAGGGCAAGCCAGATACAGGTGAACTTAAGTCAATGGTTCGAGAATCTATTTGAAAACAGTTGGAAGGCTTTAGAAGAAATTTTCGGCAATATAAATGAGAAAAAATTTGCTCTCAGAAATATTTCATCGTTGGGTGAAAATAGCGTAGCGAGAGCAAAAATCATAGATTTAGGACTACAACTGGGAAATCAATCACTAGTGCTGCTTGTAGCGATCGCACTATTCTCTCAACAGAAAGTAGAAATACTAGTACAAATACATCCTTTATCTGAAAAACTCTATTTGCCATCTAATCTGAAAATTAATTTATTCTCAGACGCAGGAAAAATTATTCAAGAAGTCGTATCACGAAGTAATGATAATTTTATTCAATTAAAAAGGTTTCGAGGGGATTTTGGAGAAAGCTTTCATATCCAAGTGTCTTATGGTAATTTCACAATCAAGGAAACTTTTGTCATCTGACACTTTTTTGTAGGAGTGTAATGAGTAAGTTAGTTGTCTTGAATTTAGGTAAGGGCGACCTCCATAAAGGTTTTCCTGATGTCACGGTTCAACTTGGGTTAATAAATGACCCACGTGCGATGGAATTTCGCGGAAGTTTACCACCAGCACCAGAAATTTCTCAACTTTATCGAAATTGGCAAATATTATATTCAGCTCTCTATCGTTACTATGGATGGTGGACACGTCTGGAAGTTGAAGATAATGACATAACAAATTTTTCGGAATTGGAATTTAACGATTTATGTCAGCAATTATCATCTAGAATCAATATTTGGCTCAATTGTGAGCAGTTTCGCAAAATCGACCAAAAATTACGTACGCAATTAAATCCAAATGAAGAAATTTGCTTTGTAATTGCAACTTCTGATAAATTACTACGACGACTTCCTTGGCATCTATGGAACTTTTTTGAAGATTATCCAAATGCTGAAGTTGCGCTTAGTCCCTTAGAACCACAAAGACTAAATAAAATATATACTCAAGAAAAAAAAGTTAAAATTTTAGCGATTTTTGGCAATAATCAAGGAATTGATATTAGTAAAGATAAGTATTTATTAGAGAAATTATCAAACCAAGCTCAAATAAATTTCTTAATTGAGCCACAACTCAAGGAGTTAAGTAACGAACTTTGGGGGAAAGGTTGGAATATTCTATTTTTTGCTGGACATAGTTCTAGTCAAGAAAGAGGAGTTCTGCAAATTAATCAAACAACAACAATTACTCTAGATAAATTAAAATATGGACTTAAGAAAGCAATTGAAAGCGGATTGCACTTAGCAATTTTCAATTCTTGCGATGGCTTAGGTTTAGCAGAAGCATTAGAGGATTTACACATTCCCCAAGTCATCGTTATGCGCGAACCAATCCCGGACTTAATAGCACAGGAATTTTTAAAACATTTTTTAGGTGAATTTTCTAGCGGACAATCACTATACTCTGCACTGCGCGAGGCGCGAAAAAGGCTCGAAGGAATAGAAGATAAATATCCTTGTGCAACTTGGTTGCCAGTAATTTGCCAAAATCCCTTGTCAGCACCAATGATTTGGCAGTCGCACCGAAAGATGCTCACCACTAAGAGTGTTTTAGTAATATTGCTAACAAGCTTGTTGATAACAAGTTTAGTCATGGGAGTGCGGTATGGGGGTTATCTGCAAACGTCAGAATTACAGGCTTTTGACCATTTTATGCAGTTGCGATCGCATTTTGTCACCGAAAAACCTGACGAGCGGATTTTAATTATCACAGTTGATGAAGCAGATATTCAATACCAACTCAATAAAGGAATGCAAATGCGATGGTCATTATCTGACCAAGCCCTTGCTTTATTATTAGATAAATTAAATAAATACCAACCACGAACTATCGGTTTAGATATTTATCGTGATGGTAGTGTAGATCCAAAATACTCAAAATTAGCTACTCGTTTTCAAAAGGATAATCGTTTATTTTTTGTATGCAAAGTTCCTACTACTGGTGATGATGGGGATAGTGATGGTATTCCGCCACCTTCTGGAGTTTCAATAGAACGCTTAAGTTTTAGTGATTTTGTTGCAGATGAAGATGATCTTGCTCGTCGCCAGCTTTTAAATTTGACTCCTCCCCCAACATCTCCCTGTTCTACAGAAGACGCTTTTAATCTCAAACTAGCACTTCATTATTTAAAGAAAGAAGGTAAAACATCAAGTGTTACAAAATCAGGTTATTTACAAATTGGTGATATTGTGTTTCAGCAATTAAACGAACACACTAGCGGTTATCAAAAAGTAGATGCATCCGGTTATCAAATCTTGTTGAATTATCGTTCTCTTGACTCTGTGGAAAAAATTGCCGAGCAAGTTAGTTTGAGAGATGTGTTAAATGAAAAAATCTCATTAGAAACAGTTCAATCACTCAAAGACCGCATTATTCTGATTGGTCTTTCTGCCCTCACCAATACAAATGATTATTGGAAAACACCTTTCAGTTCCAATGCCAAACCGAAGCAAAAGCAAACACCGGGGGTATTTGTACAGGCGCAGATGCTAAGTCAAATCCTCAGCGCAGTTTTAGATAACAGACCTTTATTGTGGTGGTGGTCTGGATGGGTAGAGGCACTTTGGATATGGGGATGGTCATTGGTAGGAGGTATTACAGCGTGGTATTATTCAAAACCTCTGCACCTGGGATTGGCGGTGATAGTCACACTTTTAACAGTATTTGGATTATGTTTTGGTATTTTTGCACTAGCTGGATGGGTGCCATTTATCCCCTCAGTATTAGCGTTACTAGCTACCCAAGTAATGGTAATCTCATGGTTTAGACGTTTGCATATTCATAAGAGAAAATAATTAAATTTTGATTATGATTAAAAAAAAATTACTTGACCAACCAATTCAACGCGCTTGCGTAATTTATTTGGTATTTATTGGTTTGATGAGTTCCTCGCAATCAGTGCAAGCACAACAGACAAATTCGATTCCAAACACTGTTAAAAATTCGCCTTCCCAATCCTCTCAGCAACCGAAATTGCCTAGAAACGGCGCACCCACAGGTCGGCGCAGAGCTGGGGCTGGGCGCACTGATTGTCCTAGCAATCTTACACGTCTGACAGCTTTAGTACCTGGTGATGCAGAAAAATCAGTCTTAGCATCAACAGTTGCAGAAAATCCAACTTTTTGGTTTTATATTCCCCAATTACCACAAACCACACGTTCTGGAGAATTTGTGTTACAAGTGCTAGATGGTAAAGATGTACAAAATGTCTATCGAACACCTCTTACTCTGTCTGGAAAACCAGGAGTTATCAGCATTACTTTGCCAGCACAACCGCAATATTCTTTAAAAGTAGATAAGAAATATCATTGGTACTTTCATATTTATTGCGGCGATGTACAAAAAACATCTGACAATTTTTATGTCGATGGGTTTGTGCAAAGGCAAGTTCTGACAGAGGCTCTTGATAGTCAGTTAAAGTCAGCAAAATCAAAAGAGTACATTGTTTATAATGCCAATAATATTTGGTACGATGCCCTAACTAATTTAGGTCAACAACGCCGCACCAATCCGCAGAATGCAACTCTTAATAAAGATTGGCTGGACTTATTAAATGCAGTTGGCTTGCAAGACATTGCTAAAGAGCCAATTGTAAAGGATTACAACTTGGAAAAATAAGACTAGTCACACGATGCAGTTACTGATTTACGTAATTGCGAATTGCGTTAGCGCAGCGTAAAGCCTTCGGCATGGCTTCGCTTAGAGCGAGTCTTCTCCCAAGGGGAGACGCCAAGGGCGAACGAGCGTCATTGCGAATTGCGAATTGTTGAATGGGGGTGCTATGTCAGGGATTCAAGATTGGCGGTGTTGGTGTAGTAGTTTGACGGTGGGAAGTGTTTTAATTACTTGCTTACAAAATAGAGTTTTTGCCCAAAAAATTACTCCAGATAACACCTTACCTAATAACTCTAGCGTTGCAAAAGAGGGTAATACCTTTAATATCACTGGAGGAACCCAAGCAGGAAGTAATTTGTTTCACAGCTTTAGCGAGTTTTCTGTACCTACTGGTGGCACTGCTTCTTTTAATAATGCTTTGGATATTCAAAATATCATTACTAGAGTCACAGGTGGGTCTATCTCGAATATCGATGGCTTAATTCGCGCTAACGGTAAAGCTAACCTATTTTTGCTTAATCCCAATGGCATTATCTTTGAAGTGAATGCACGATTAGATATTGGTGGTTCATTTTTAGCAACCACAGCCAGCAGTTTCAAATGGAGCGATGGTAGTACCTTCAGCGCCACCAATCCTCAACTTGCCTCTGAATTACTAGCAATCAATCCTTCGGCACTGTTTTTCAATCAACTGCAAGCAGCCAAAATTAAGAACAGGTCAACCACCGATGCCGGAAATAATCTTAAAGGGCTGAGAGTCCGAGATGCGCGAAGTTTGTTGTTAGTGGGTGGAGATATTATACTTGATGGTGGCTCCTTGAATGCTTTAGGTGGACTAGTAGAATTGGCAGGAGTCTCTGGTAATGGGACTGTGGGATTAAATGTTGATAGTCAAGACCTGAGTTTGAGTGTCCCTAATGGTGTACAAAGAGCCGATATTTCTTTGAGTCATGGCGTAGTGGATGTGAGTGCTGGTGGGGGAGGCTCAATTATAGTCAATGCTCGGAATTTAGATTTAAAACAACAAAGTCAACTTATTGCTGGGATTAAGTCAGGTTTGGGTACAGCAACGGCTACAGCAGGAGATATTAAAATTAATGCTACCGATACTGTTGCCTTGGATAACAGTCCCGTTAGGAGCAGAGTAGAAGAAAACGGGCAGGGCAAAGCCGGAGGTGTATCGATTACTACAGGCTCATTAGCAGTAACCAATGGTGCCCAAGTCAGTGCCAGTACGCTTGGAAAAGGGGATGCAGGCAGTGTCACCATTTTTGCTAGAAATACTGTCAAGTTTGATGGTGAAGATAAGTATGGATTTGACAGTGGGGCATACAGCCAAGTCAGACCTGGAGGAGAGGGCAAAGCCGGAGGTGTATCGATTACCACTGGCTCATTAGCAGTAACCAATGGTGCCCAACTGGGTGCCAGTACGTTTGCAAAAGGGGATGCAGGCAGTGTCAGCATTTTTGCTAGAAATACTGTCAAGTTTGATGGTGAAGATAAGAATGGAGTTAACAGTGGGGCATACAGCCAAGTCAACTTTGGAGCAGAGGGCAAAGCCGGAGGTGTATCGATTACCACTGGCTCACTAGAAGTAACCAATGGTGCCCAAATTGATGCCAGTACCTTTGGAAAAGGAGATGCAGGCAGTGTCAGCATTTTTGCTAACACTTTTGAAGCTAGCAATGGTGGTCAAGTATCTACCATAACTTCTGGTGAATTCCACGCTGGTAATATTACATTCCATGTCAAAGACAACATTACCCTCTCTGGTTTAAAAACTGGTCTATTTGCCAGTACCAGTGAAGGTTCTATTGGTAATGGCGGTAATATTATCATCGACCCCAGAATCATGACAATTCGAGATGGTGCTACAATTGCCGTTAACAGTCAGGGAGAAGGTATTGGTGGTAATATCCAACTGACCGCAGGCTTCCTCACACTAGATCGAGGCACAATCTCCGCCGCAACTCGTAGTAATACTGGTGGTAATATCACTCTCAACCTGCAAGAGTTATTATTACGCGATCGCAGTCAAATCACCACCAATGCTGGCGTTGATCAGTTTGGTGGTAATGGTGGCAATATCAAAATCACTGCCCCCAATGGTTTCATCCTCGCTGTGCCTAGTGAAAATAGTGACATCACTGCCAATGCTTTTACAGGCAGTGGTGGCAGAGTGGATATTCAAGCCACTGGCATTTATGGTATCGAGTTCCGTGAAAGTCCAACTGTGTTGAGTGACATCACTGCTAGTTCAGAATTTGGTACACAAGGCACTGTAGAACTCAACACCCCAGATGTTGACCCCAACAGTGGCTTAGTACAATTGCCAACAACACTAGTTGACACTCAGGTGGCTCAAGGCTGCTACAGTCCAGATTATGCTCAAAACCGATTTGTGATTGCTGGACGCGGCGGTTTACCACCCAATCCCCAAGACATTCTCACTCCTGATGTGCCTCAAATCGATTGGGTGTCTGTTAAACCTACTAACAACAATCGTTCCATACCACCTGTTAGCAGTACAACTATTTCCACTCCTAAACGCATTGTTGAAGCCACAGGTGCGACGCTAAACGCCAAAGGACAAATAGTCTTGAGTGCTAATTCATCTGCCGCCCCCTACACTTTCAGACACAACCCTATTCAGTGTCATGGTCGCTAAAGTTACTCATATTTTGATAGTGTCCTGCTTGCTGATGTTGTTCAACAGCCTGATAACTACACTCAGCAGGGCACAGACACTCAATCGCGTACAACCATCCCAAAACAATTCTGCTTCGCTTCGGCAACTTCCGCCACCGCAGGATGTCCAACCACCCTCACCCAAAACACCAACACCACCAACACTACCGCAACTTCCGCTACTAACACTCTAGCTTCTGTTGGTTTGGGTTTACGTTGGTTACAGGGTAATAACTTTACTGCTGGTGTTGAGTGGGGTATCCCTTTAGTTTCTGTTGATACTCAAAGCAATACATGGCAAGAAAACGGTTTATATTTTTTTGTACACTATAATCCGTTTTAATTTTACACAAAATTGCAGAGCTACAGAGAGTTATATCAGGTTTGTATTCTCACTAATTAGAAGGATTAAATATAGCAGGAGGCAGAAGGTAAAACTATTATTCCTAGCTTTCACGCTTTCAAAATGTCCTAAACTATGTGACTACGGCTATACTATTTAAGAAAGTAAGTTTTAAAATTATATGAAATTTTCCCAGCATTTTTTTATAGCATTATTGACTGTATTACTTTGTGCCTTTTTGCCATATTTGTTTGATTCATTTAATTATTTAACAGCAGCATTTGCAAAATCTAAAGTTGGATTTAATTCTGTTTTAGCAACTACACCTGCTGTTAACCCAACCCAGACTTCTAGCTTAGTACAGCAAAGTCAAGTACTTTATGAAGCAGGACAGTTTATAGAAGGGGTACAACTTCTCAAAAAAGCAGTAGCTGAATTTAAAGCTACTAATGATGTATTGAATGAAGCTATAGCTTTAAGCAATCTTTGTTTAGCCTATCAGCAATTAGGACAATGGCAAGAAGCAACTGAAGCTATTACACAAAGTATTAAACTATTACAAACTCTCAAAGATGCAAATTCTTCACAAATCTTAGCCCAAGCTTTAGATGTTCGAGGTGGACTGGAATTAGCACAGGGACAAACTGAAGCAGCCTTGGGTACTTGGCAATCAGCAGCTGAAATTTATCAACGCTTAGATCATATATCTGCACTGATTCACAATCGTGTTAATCAAACCCAAGCAATGCAAGCTTTGGGAAATTATCTCCAAGCAGATAAAACCTTAACCTCAGCCCAAGAAATTCTTAAAAACCAACCAGACTCTTCTGTTAAAGCTACAGGATTGTATAACTTAGGGAATGTCCGGCGAAGTTTGGGTTATTTAGACGATTCGCACAAAATTCTCGAAGAAAGTTATTTTGTGGCTAGACGAGTCAAAGATGCGATCGCTCAAAGTAATGCTTTACTAAGTTTAGGTAATACAGCCCGCGCTCAAATCTATGCTCAACTTAGTTTGGGTAACTCAAACAACGCCAAAGATTACACTCAAACAGCAATTCAATACTATCAACAGGCAGCACAGATTGCATCAATTAAACCTACTGTACGTCTTTTGGCTCAACTAAATTTATTAAGACTACTGGTAGAGCAAAAGGAATTTAGCCAAGCAAAGGCATTATTACCTCAAATTCAGTCTCAGATAGACAGTTTACCTCCAAGTCGGACGGCTGTTAATTACCGAATTAACTTTGCCCAAAGTCTGAGCAAAATGACACAAAACTCAGTTCAGCCAAAAGATGTTGCTAAAATGCTAGCGCAAGCTGTCCAAATAGCTAAGAGTTTAAAAGATGAACGAACCGAGTCTTATGCCCTTGGTACTCTTGGTGGTTTGTACGAACAAAGTGGACAGCTAGCCGATGCTAATAGCCTTACACAACAAGCCTTGGTGAAAGCCGAGTCTGTTGATGCTCAAGACATTACTTATCAATGGCATTGGCAGATGGGACGGATACTGCAAAAGCAATCCGATATCCCAGCAGCAACAGCTGCTTATAATCAAGCTTATAATGCCCTCAAATCTCTTCGTAATGATTTAGTTGCGATTAATCCTGACGTACAATTTTCTTTCCGTGAAAGCGTAGAACCCGTATATCGACAGTACGTTGATTTACTGCTGCAACTTCCGGAAAATACTCTTCAAAAGCCAGATAATCTCGTTCAAGCCCGTCAGGTAATTGAATCTCTCCAGTTAGCAGAATTAGATAACTTCTTTCGTTCGCCCTGTTTGCTACCAAGAATTGACCTTGATAAATTAGTTGAAAAGCAAAAATCTACAGTAGTTATCTATCCAATTATTTTAGATAATCGACTGGAAATTATTACTAGGTTGCCAGGGCAAGATGCAATCTCCCGTCAAACAACTAAAGTCTCTAAAGATGTATTAGAAAACGTTGTAGAACAACTACAGAAATATTTACCCATTGCTAGTCGTGAGCCTAATGTTAAGCAGCATTCGCAACAGTTATATGATTGGTTAATTAAACCTATAGAATCAGATTTAGAAAATGCAGAGATCGCATCCATAGTGTTTGTGCTTGATGGTTCTTTGCGGAATATTCCAATGGCGATTCTTTATGATAAAAAACAGCAGAAATATCTGATAGAAAAGTATGCTGTTTCTTTAATGCCCGGACTACAACTCCTCGATCCTAAGCCTTTACATAACGTGCGGCGGCTAAACGCTTTAATTGCTGGGGTTGAGCAAGAACGCTTGATTGAAGGTAAATCATTTCCCAAACTCTCAAATGTCACACAGGAATTAAAACTAGTCCAATCTGAAGTCAAATCAACTAAAGAACTCTTAAATCAAGAGTTTACTATAGCTAATCTGCAAAAGCAAATTCAATCTACTTCCTTTTCAGTGGTGCATCTAGCTACTCATGGGCAATTTAGTTCAGATATTCAAGAAACCTATATTCTTATGTGGGATAAGTTACTCAGGGGTAGAGAGCTAGATAATTTACTTCGAGCTAGGGGTGAAAATCGACGAGGAACAATTGAATTACTCGTCCTTAGTGCCTGTAAAACTGCCACAGGAGACAAACGAGCTGCTTTGGGATTAGCTGGAGTAGCAGTACGGGCGGGCGCACGCAGTACCCTAGCAACTTTGTGGACAGTAGATGATGAATCTACTAGCGACTTTATGGGTGAATTATATCGACAATTGGATGCTGGAGTAACTAAAGCCCAAGCTCTGCAACGCGCCCAACTTGCGATTTTAGCTAAAGAAAATCGTCCATATTTTTGGGCCCCTTATGTTCTTCTGGGCAATTGGTTATAATTTTTGAAAAAATCTGCCAATCAATGTTTTCATAAAGAACGCGGTATCTTGAGGAAGTGGGGCATTGGGCATGGGACATGGAAACAAGAGAATAAGCAGGGGAGCAGAGGGCAAGAGAGACAAGGGGGACAAGGAGGAATTATTGAAACTCTCTTCTTTGTCTCCTTTGTCTCTTCTCCATGTCCAATGCCCAATGCCCAATTTATTATGTCTACCTAGAAAGTAATTGTGCGTTTAATGCTTTAGTAATGCGATCGCCAGAAGCTTCTAAGTGAGCTAAGGTGTAAACATCAAGGCTTTCGCCAAGTTGTTTGAGTTTGACATCAATGGCTTTTTGGAGTTGGCGCAATTTATACCAAGCCAATGTCCGACCATCTTCAGGTGTATTAGTAGTACCCAACATCATCTGTAACAAAATATTCAGATGCTCCCGTTGCAATGAACGCCGGATGCTCGAAATTGGCTTTGGTTCTCCGGGGGCGAAAATTTCTGTCCAGATGCCTGTTTGCAGAGTGTCGAACAGTTCTGGCATGGAAAGCGCTTCTCCAGGCAGAGTTTTTAATTCTATATCTTGTAACCGATTTAGGCGATCGCTGTCTAATAGCGATCGCAATATCATACTTTGAAAACTCAAAATGCGATCGTGAATTGGATAATCAAGGCGGTTATTAGGTGCAGAACTACCCCAGTCTCCCCAACGCGATGGTGCTAGTTGATTGAGCAATTGTGGTGAAAAGCTGAAAGCATCATCTGCAAATACATATTCTTGCAATTTTGTCAATGCTTGGCGTTGTTTTAAAAGTGAAACTGGTACAAATGCCCAAGCAGCATCATTACTGGTATGGAGACGCCGAAACGATTGTCCGCCAATGTATTTAGAAAGCAAAGTGGCGTTCCGAAAATAATATTTAAGTACTCTATTAAACTGAAGGCGTAGGTTACTATAGCTTTTGGCTTTCGATAGATAACCCTTATCAAGACGCTCCCACATAAAACGAGCATTATCCATTTGCCACTGCGAATACAGTAGCACATCACTACTCATATCCCAGACATTTGCTAAAGGATTAATGTCCCAGATATCTTCATCGCTTGCATAAGATAATTCTGGTTGAGGCGACGCTAGGGCAATCTGGTCTAAAAAACTTTTTTCTGATTCTGGAATAGTTACCTCCAGCGCTGTTGATGGAAATTTTTTATAACCATACTCAATTGCCCATTCGTCATAAGGCCCAATAACTCTTGGAAAATAGTCACCTTGCTGTACTCCCTGTGGTGCTATGTTCACAGGTACATAGTCCATCACCGAACCCACTAAACCTTTGGTGCGAGTGATTTCAGTATTATTTAATTCTTCTGGCGCTAACATGGTGCTGCCGTAAAAGTTGTGGCGCAAACCCAGAGTGTGCCCGACTTCGTGAGCGATAAGAGAACGCAAATATTGATGCACATACTCCTTCATCGTTTCACTACTAGATGTAGTGTTTGGTAACATTGATAACGCCAGCGCCCCCATAGCTGCTTGATTTGAAGATTCCATACCATAGCAGGACTCTGAGGAGAAAAAGCGAGCAGAGGAAGATGACGCAAATCTATCCAGGAATTTCCCCGCGTCTTCACGTCCTTTCGTTTTTTCTTGACATGAATTTGCTTCCATCAGTGCGTGATATTCTTGCTGAACTAAACGCACCATATTGGCATCCACAATGATATCTGCATCCAATATTTCCCCGGTGAATGGGTTGACGCGCATCGGCCCTTTGGCAAAACCTGCATCTAAAGAATTGAACCAGCGAATGGTGTTGTAATGTACATCTGCTGGTTTCCAATCAGCATCATCTGGCATTTGTTGCACTTCAATGGCATTTTGAAATCCAGCTTTTTCAAATGCTTTGTTCCACATCAAAACACCTTCACGAATCGGATCGCGGTATTCTAGTGGTACAGCATTTTCAATCCAATACACAATTGGTTTTTTGGGTGGAGATAAGGGGGCATCAGGATTGGATGGTTCTAGATGCCAGCGATTAATATAACGTACAAATGATTCGCGAGCATTATTATTAGAGAAATCTTGGAAAGCAGTAGTAAAATATCCAACTCTGTCATCAGCAAGTCTGGGAATATAACCATTGTTTTTTCTCAGTTGAGAAAAACTGTAGTGTACCTTTAGAGTGAGTGCCCTGCTATCGGGTACAGCGATTAAATTTGAGCCTTCTAATGATGAAAAACCGTAAATCGAATCAATCTCTACGTTTTCAGGGAAACTGTTAACATCACCAAAATATGATTTGCGTACATCTAAACGGTAATCAGCTTGTAAAGAATATTTTAATAGAGGAGTTAATCCAGGTAAATCCTGCATTAGCAGTCCATTCAGGTCGAGCAGAATATTTTTACTTTTTGGATCGATAGTAGCTATTTCGAGTGAATAAAGAACTGAATCGCTAAATGAGCGAGCAAGCGATCGCTGTTCTGGTATACTATCTGTACGGAATTTTAAATTACGTACAACAAAATGCAATCTATTATTTACTCGTTGGAAGTAAAAGATAAAATCAGAGAGAGGTAATCCACTATAAACCCCACTTTCCCCAACCCCTGATTCCAATGTCACTATAGCTAGATAATCTTTATTTAGCTGCTCTGGCTTAAGTTCTAAGAAAACTTTTCCCGAATCCTCGCTGCAATAAAGTGTGAAAAGTCCCTCTAGTTTATCTACCTGATTAACAATCCCATTAAATCGGCAAAAATCCTCCTTTTTAATCTCAGCAATATTCTTGTCAGCACTTGCTACGTTTTCAACTACTGGCAGTGTATTTAAGTGCTGTACATCAATATTAGAAGTATTTGAAAGTTGGGTTGCTCCTGCATAATCATTTGATAGAAACAAGTTAGACAGTAATACTATACAAAATACTAATTTCGTTATCCAGTATTTCATCCTTTGGCTTTCCACCTGAAGCAGTTATCGTGTTAAGGAAAAATGTGGATTAGTTTGTCATCTGCAAGTCCTTCAAATATCTAAGGACTACTATATAAATCCACTTAGTCAGATAAACAATGTCTCTAACCTAAAAGTCTGTAAATATTAATTGTTATTAGTAGCTCTTTAGGAATTACCCATTAAGTATTTATGTCTTAAAGCAGATAATTTTTACCGCTAAAGATATATGTTTTTTTTGCTTATATCTGTATTAAAAACCAAATGTAGCATTAAAAATGTATTTAGCGCTACATTTGACAGCCTAAGCAATATCAAGCATTTTTTATAAAAAAAGAGCAGGGCTTTTAAAAAAGCTGTTATTAAGCAAGTAAATCCTTTTTTCGGATGAATTGTGGAAATTTATGGTAATCTCAACTTTTTTCTCAGATGGTCAATTGGTTCTTCCCAATGGTCTTCAAAGCGGTAGCCCAACAGAAAATCAGCTTTCTTGCCTAGTTCTCGCCCTTTCTCCAGGTTGGCGAAAATCGCTTTGATTTGTTGGCGAGCTAAAATTGGATAGAGCAATCTAGCCAAGCACAGACCGATTTCAAGTGATTTACTGTAGTTTTGTGTAGCAGCAAAAGCAAGTACACCAATTTCTCCTGCATAAGTGGTGTCAAAATCAAGTAAGACATGAAAAATATCATGGGTAACTAAATATCGCAGAGCAAATAGATTACGTTTGGCAACGTCTTCTAGTTTAGGACTGATATTTAATGGTTTTAGTTGATTTATCCGCATCTGATTGGCATATTCTCGTCCAAAGGAGCCTTGAGGATATTAACTTAATTGGTTCAAATCAATTACGGGATAATATCCTACTATTGGTTGTAGTTTGGAAGCAACTTTTGGAGAAACTTTAGTACCAAAAAACTTGGATTTAAGAATGGCAATATCAACCAAGTTTTCTGAGTTTTTATAAGCCAGAAGTGCTTTGAGTTGTTGTATTTGTTTGAGCATAATACTTTTCCGTAATGGGCTAACAACAGTTGAGAAAGAGCCGGGGGTAGACTTTGATACAAAATTATCTAACATTGAATAACTGTTAAGGACAGAGTTAGGTGAGTATGCTAAATAACAGACTAGAAATATTGACAGATAAAAATAAGAAACCCTTGTTGTGACTAGTTTTTATAAATACAGGTGTAGCTTTAGTTGACGAATGTAGACACAAAGAGGCTTCCCGCAGAGTAACCTAACACCAAGAATCCTTGCTTTTGTTGGGGGTTTCACTCTGTTCAACCCAATCTACAAATATTGTATTTTTTCAGATCCACAAAAGAGCGTAAATAAGTTCTCTCTTCCCCAGGGTTGAATAAGCCTTTCTTTTTTATAACTAAGATATGCCTTTTGCTAGAAGGATGATTGCCTTTTTATAGTTAGTCTTTACTAGTACTCCAAAAAATAAGTTAATTGGCATGATAAATTTGGTTTCTAGGACGATTAGTCACATCAATTCCTTGCTTAAAGGACTTCAGATAAAAGGTTTTTTAGCTGTTGTCCTAGTTGGTTTTATAATGCTGACAACGAATGTTAGTGATGGGCAAAATGACAAGGGCTTAAAAGAGAGAGTTCGTGAACAGGTAGAGCAGAATGATGCTCAAAGACCGAAAACAGTAGGGCAGTGGTTTAAAGACGCTCGTGAAACAGAAGCTTCTCCTGGCGAACGACTTCAGAAGATTGGGCAACAGTCAGGAGAAGCCTTTAAAGAATTTGGATCTGGGTATGTAGAGGGCGCTCAAGAAACTGCTAGTGATGTAGGGGATAGTGCGGCAAAGGCGGGCAGAAATATCACAAACAAAGTTGCACGCTAAATGCGTCAGAATATCCTATTGGCAGCAAGTAGTAATAACTTTTCGCCAATAAATTAGTTACGCATAGAGACGTTGGTAATAAATCAACAAAGTCTTCAAATACTTCTTGGGTAACGCGCTTACTCTTCTTGATGAAAGATTATAGCGTTTCTCAGTTGCCTAAAATATAGGTCTTTAGTAGGGGTGCATAGTTAGCTATGCGCCCCTACTGCGTGTTGCATTCAAAATACCTCACCTCCATTCCTCTCCTACTTATACGGTGTAATTGTTATAACACTTAATAAAACAGTATAAATAAAGTGAACTATTAAGGCTTGTGATTTTTTATTTGCAAATGGTAAAGGATGCTTGATACAGAAATGTCTGCACCTTTCCATAGAAATAGCAAAAATGGCAATTGATGTAGTGACGTTTATTTATACCTACCCATCTAACTATCTTCAAATATAAATGTATATTTTTTTACTAGCTGAAAAACACTTTAAGAACAGGTAAGTAACTGTTCAATAACTACTTAAAAACATGAAACAATGAGGAGATAGCTAAGACGGTCAGAAAAAAGTAGATAGATAATTAATGATATGAAGCAATCTAAGAGTACACGAAAGCGGGGACTTATCTTAACGATCGCTGGGCTGAAGCGTTTACAAAGGGCAATTCTGGCTATAGAAAAGGTAGAAAACAATGGACATCGCTTCACTCTAGAAGATTTAGGCGATCGCATGAAGGTATCTACCAAAACTCTAAACCGATTATGGTCATTGAATACAGGCGTGGATCAAAAAACCTTGAAATTGTGCTTTAGCGCTTTTAACCTAGAATTATGCAGCGGAGACTATGCAATCCTGAGTGAGCCAGATCGTAATGAAGCTTCTCCAACTCTCTCAATGAGTTTAGATACAGGAGAAAGAAAATTATTTCCGTCTTTATCCTTAGATTCTCTTGCGACTCAACACCACAACCAGCTCGAAAATCTTTGGTCATACCCAGATGGGCCAGTACCTGTAGATTCCCCCTTCTATGTCGATCGTCCCCCCATCGAGGAACTTGTTTATCGAGAAGTAATTCAACCAGGCTGTGTGATTCGGATTCGAGCACCAAGAGAAATGGGAAAAAGTTCTCTTGTGCTGCGGCTGTTAGCCTTTGCCAAGATGCAAAGTTATCGCTCGGTGAATGTGAATTGTAACCAAATCGATTCAAGTTGTCTGACAGACTTAAATAAACTTTTGCGTTCTCTTTGTTGGCAAATTGCAACAGAATTAGGTATTAACCCAAAGCTAGATGAAAACTGGGATGAGGAAATAGGTTGTAAGTTGAGTTGCAGTTTATATTTGCAATCTTATTTGCTCAAGCGGTGCAAAAGTCCAGTAGTTTTAGTGTTAAATGAGGTTGACCGCTTTTTTGAATATCCAGAAATTGCTCCAGAGTTCTTTGGTTTGTTGCGCTCTTGGTATGAAGAAGCACGACAAGATTCCAACTTACAGAAACTCAGACTAGTGGTAGTTTACTCCACAGAAGTATATGTCTCGCTGGATATCAACCGTTCTCCATTTAATATTGGACTACCGATCCGTCTGCCAGAATTTACTGCCCACCAAGTAAAATACTTAGCCCTACGACATGGTTTAGATTGGGCTTCTGATAACGAAGTTAAGCAACTGATGTCTCTTGTAGGGGGACATCCGGCACTGATTCGGATTGCTCTATATTATCTATGCTGTCAAGGAATGACCTTAGAAGAACTGATAGAAGATGCGATCGCTAACGGCGGTATCTATCGCTATCATCTATGGCGACACTGGGCAATCTTACAAGAAAATCCTAGTTTAGTAAAGGCGTATGTTGGCGTTGTAGCGGCAAAGCAAAGTATTTCTCTCAATCCCATTGACGCTCATAAGCTCGAAAGCTTGGGTTTGATCGCTTATGAAAGCGATCGCATCTTACCGCGTTGTGAACTCTACCGTGCTTACTTTAGAAAACAACTAGGTGTTGCTGAATTTGAATATGAATCATTGCAAAAACGTGCTTGAGAACAAACTGTCACAAACTCTTTTTCTGAGGTTCACGTAATGGCTGGCTTCCTTTAATCCCCTGTCTTGCGATTCTCTAAGGATTAGAACAAGGTTCCCAACGAAAAATAATTAATTGTTTGACCAATAAAGCTGATAATTCTCGATATAAAATTTTCCATTATTGGAAGACATTTTGAAAAAGAAGTAATAATCTTCTGGCTCCCAAATACCAAATTCTTGCTCTTGTTCTTGAAAACTAGCTGTCGAACCACTATTGGGGATAGTCATGCCAGCAGTTAGTGTTCTATTTTGTGCTCTCATTAGAAAAATTTCTAGCAGACAGAAACCCTGTAGTTCAGCAGAATAACGAATTTTGAAACGGATTTTTCCACCATCGCGTAGGGTCTTTTGAATAGAAAAATTTTCAGTTTTAACGGGATTGCCAGATAGATAAATGCCTTGACCTTGCGTTATTATATAACTTTGTCTTTCGTTGAATGAATTCACAAATTTTTCTTCTCCCAAAGAATAGAATTGATTGATATAATTGTATTATTAGCGAGCAAATAACTGTTTTTAAAGATGAGTTATTTCTGTGCTTCTGAATATCACGTTTGTATTTTCCAGCTATCTTCAAAAAAATGCAATGACAGTTAAGACAGTTAAGAAGACAGTTAAGAAAATAATGAAAAACTGAATTATGCAGAGCGATGCCTGCGGCGGGCTACGCCAACGCAACCCGTGAAAATAGAGATTAACAATTCTTCATTTATGAAGAAGAGGGGAATGGGCAAAGGGGAAAGGGGAAAGGGGAAGGGGTAAAGGAATGGAATTTTTCCTTTCCCTTTAACCTTTTCCCCTTTTCAGTAATTACTAATAATGTTCGCAAACTCGCTATCACTGGATTTGCACAATTACAATAAAAATAACATCTATCCAGGGAAATAGCTTTTAACAATTATTCAATTTGGCAGCAGACTTTTAATTGCCAACTATTTCATTTGGCACTTGTCAAGCATTATTGTGGCTTTGAACGATCTTCTTTATGATTTTAAGACATATGTCTTCAGTAGGGTAAAACTCTAAATATACATTTGGTAACATTGCTTAAGAATAAATAAGTAATTGCAATTGAAATTAATCATGACATACACACAAACCAACGATCCAACTATTCGCGAACACGTTCAAGCTTGGCAAAACTTAAATGTGGATCAACAACTTGCTTTGTTTTGGTTTATCTATAAAGAAATGGGGGGTTCAATTACTCCAGCTGCTCCTGGAGCCAGTACTGTTTCTCCAGAAATAGCCGAAGGTTTATTTAATCAAGTTAAGGAATTATCTCACGAACAACAATTACAAGTTCAGCGTGATTTGATTAATAAAGCGGATAGCCAAATTTCTCGTGAGTATGGCTCTTTGGGTGATACCACAAAACTCCTATTTTGGTATCGATTATCTCAAGGAATGGATGATGGGACTATCATTCCTGTACCTGGTGATTATCAACTTCCTTCCGAAGCTAAAGCTTTGTTTGGCAAAATTCAAGGATTAGAGTTTGAGCAGCAGATTACTCTTTTCCGCGATTATGTTTCGCCAATGGGTACTGAAGCAAAATCAGGTGCTGAAATTTAGAATTTTTGAGGATGGTTAAGGCTATCTATTAACCCAAGTTGCGGGTTATCAAGTACAAACTTAGTATTGATTGCGATCGCAATCAAATTCGCTTGCGGGTGGGATTGCTTCTTCGTTCCTCCTGTCTACGAGACGCTGCGCGATCGCAATAACAATTTAAATCGTTGCAAGACTTCCCAATCCTTTATAGGTACAGTAGGCTCAAAGGGATCTTCATAGTGAATAACTGTTCCCCGTAAAGAATAAAGTGGTGCGTTACACCAAGTGCGAACGCACCCTACCAAAACACTAAAAAAGTTAGGAATAAATAACTCCTAACTCTTGTACAGACGCGATTAATTGCATCTCTGCTTTTTACAACGCACAAGTCAACTCGCCGGCTTTTTGACTGAAGCGGTGATTCTCCCGATAATCTACGGGACAATCTATCACGGCGGGTACATCTTGAGCGAGGGCTTCTTTCAAAGTGGGAATCAAATCTAAAGCCGATTCAACTCGGTAGCCTTTTAAACCCATGCTTTCGGCTAATTTGACAAAATCAGGATTGCTAAAATGCACAAAGGATGAGTTTCCTTTGCCAAATTGATTTTCTTGCTTCCACTCAATTAACCCATAGCCACCATCATTGAAAATTATCGTCACAAAAGGCGTACCGACACGCAAGGCTGTTTCTAATTCCTGAGAATTCATCATAAAGCCGCCATCGCCTGTGACAGCAATAACTTTGCGCTTAGGATGAACAAGTTTTGCTGCTAAAGCGCCAGGAATTGCAATACCCATAGCTGCGAAGCCATTGGAAATTATGCAAGTATTGGGACTATGGCAATGATAATGACGAGCCATCCACATCTTATGTGCGCCAACATCAGAGATGACGATATCATCTGGGCCCATCACTTGGCGTAAATCATAAATTAACTTTTGCGGCTTGATCGGAAATCCGTCATCATGGGCATACTGTTCGTAATCAGCCCGAATCTCCGATCTTAAGCTAATAGCAAAGGGATCGGGTTTGCCTTGTCTGTCTGCTAATTTTAAGATTTCATAGAGGGAATCGGAAATATCTCCCACAACTTCGGCGTTGGGAATATAACTACTATCAATTTCTGCCGGATTTACCCCAATATGCACAATCGGAATTTCACCATTACGATTCCATTTCTTCGGGGAAAACTCAATCAAATCGTAGCCGATCGCAATTACTAAATCTGTGTTATCAAAGGCACAGGTAATGAAATCTCTTTGCTGTAATCCCACTGACCACAAAGCTAGTTGATGTGTGTAGGGGATCACGCCTTTACCCATGAAAGTATTGGCAACAGGTATATTCAACAAAGTAGCAAATTGCGTTACGGCATCACTGGCATGAGCGCGAATTGCTCCATTTCCGACTAAAATCAATGGGTTCACAGCTTGGCAAATTGCGGCAGCTGCTGCCCGAATGCTAGCAAAAGATGCATAAGTTTTTTCGCTATTATCCTTACGCAAAGGTTTGCCTTCGACGGGCATGGCAGCAATATTTTCTGGCAAATCGATGTGAACTGCACCAGGTTTTTCAGATTGCGATCGCTTAAATGCTTTCCGTACTACTTCTGGTGTAATACTTGGTCGGACAATCTGCTTATTCCACTTGGTAACAGGTGCAAACATTGCCACCAAATCTAAATATTGATGAGATTCAATATGCATTCTATCTGTTCCCACTTGACCGGTAATCGCCACTAAGGGCGCACCATCGAGATTAGCATCCGCTACCCCAGTCATTAAGTTGGTTGCTCCAGGGCCAAGAGTAGAAAGACATACTCCGGCTTTTCCGGTTAAGCGTCCATAGACATCGGCCATGAATGCTGCACCCTGTTCGTGACGAGTCGTAATAAATTTAATTGAAGAATGTTTTAGCGCTTCCAAAACGTGAAGATTTTCTTCACCAGGAAGTCCAAAAATGTATTCCACTCCTTCATTTTCTAGGCACTGCACCAATAACTCTGCTGTATTCATTTTATTTTCCGACAACTCTATTAACGAATAAGACTTTTGTTCTTTGTCATTAGTCATTTGTCATTTGTCCTTTGTCATTTGTCTTTTGTTCTTTGTCCTTTGTCATTTGTCTTTTGTTCTTTGACTAATCGCTAATGACCAATGACCAATGACTAATGACCAATGACCAATGACTAATGACCAATGACTAATGACTAATCATTTAACCCACACGGTTTTAACATTGACAAACTCATGTATACCTTGGATACTCAATTCTCTGCCATATCCAGAACGCTTGATGCCACCAAAGGGCAACCGAGGATCGGATTTGACCATACTGTTGATAAACACTGCACCAGCTTCGATTTCTTCAACCAAGCGATCGCTCTCTTGGTCGTTGGTTGTCCAAGCACTTGCACCTAAGCCAAAGGGTGAGTCATTAGCGAGTTTAATGGCTGCATCAATATCTGGAACCCGGAATAACAAGGCTACCGGGCCAAAGAATTCTTCTTTGGCAATTGGTGTGTCGGTGGGGATATCTATGATAATCGTTGGCGGATAAAAGTTTCCAGGACGATCTGATAAAGGATGTCCGCCGGTGAGGACTTTACCACCGCTGCTAATAGCACCTTGCACTTGTTGTTCTAAATCCTGGAGAATACCAGGAGTTGCCAGTGGGCCTAAATCGGTATCTGGTTGCATGGGATCGCCAACTTTCAGCGCCTCAAATTTTTCTAAAAGCAATTTTTCAAATTTGTCTGCGATCGCATCTGCGACAATAAAACGTTTCGCTGCAATACATGATTGCCCGTTATTTAACATTCGTGCTGTAGTAGCTGTGACAACTGCTGTCTCTAAGTCAGCACTTTCTAACACAATAAACGGGTCACTTCCTCCTAATTCCAAAACTGTTTTTTTAATTTGTTTGCCGGCGGCGACGGCGAGGGATGCACCTGCTGGTTCGCTTCCGGTCAAGGTAGCAGCTTTTACGCGGTCATCAGCCATTAAATCGGCAACTTTGGCAGCACCTATTAATAGAGTTTGAAACGCACCTTCAGGAAAACCTGCGCGTCGGATAATATCTTCAATTGCCAAGGCGCACTGCGGCACGTTGGAAGCGTGTTTGAGTAAGCCGACATTCCCCGCCATCAGGGCTGGTGCGGCAAAGCGGAACACTTGCCAAAAGGGGAAATTCCACGGCATCACTGCGAGAATTGCACCTATTGGTTGATAACGTACAAAACTGTGGCTGGCATCAGTTTTTACACTGACATCAGCCAAGAAATCAGGGGCGTGTTCGGCATAGTAGCGACAGACGAGGGCGCATTTTTCGACTTCTGCGATCGCAGCTTTAAATGGTTTACCCATTTCTAGAGTCATCAATTTAGCAAATTCTGCTTTGTCCTGCTCTAAAATATCAGCAGCTTTTGAAAGCCACTGCGATCGTTGAGAGAAACTAGTCTGACGATACTGTTCAAAAGTCCGATCGGCTAAATCGAGTTTAGCGGCAATTTCTGCATCATTGAGCGCCTCAAAGGTTTTAAGCGTCTCCCCAGTGGCGGGATTAATGGTGGCGATCGCCATTACCTGACCTCCCGTTAAAAATAGCTTCGGTAGGCTTCCTAGTGTTACACAGATCAATTCTGGAAGCTACACCCAAATTCTAGTCTTATAACCCAGAATTAGTTGCTGAATATTACAATTTTGCAATTATTTCTGAAATAAAATATACCAATCAATAAGTATTAATATTGATGAATTCAATAGAAGTAAAGTTGCTATAATTTGCACAATTGAGGAATCAAGCCATGACTCAAGTCTTACGCAAAGTAGTTACATTCGATGAATTCGTTGCTAAATATCCAGATAACACAGGACAACGTTACGAATTATATGATGGAGTAGTAGTAGAGATGCCACCACCAACAGGCGACCATGAAGAGGTGATTGGATTTTTAGCTACAAAAATTACTTTAGAATATAGTCGCTTAAATCTTCGTTATTTCATCCCTAAAACAGTATTCATTAAACCAGTTGAGAACGAATCTGCTTATTCCCCAGATATCCTGATACTAAATCAGCCTAATTTAGTTAATGAACCTCGGTGGAAAAAAGAATCAACTGTTACTCAAGCAGCATCAATTCCTTTAGTAATTGAGGTGGTAAGTACAAACTGGCGTGATGATTATCTGAAAAAATATGCTGATTATGAAGAAATGGGAATTCCTGAATACTGGATTGTCGATTATGCTGCATTAGGCGGTAGAGAATTTATTGGCAAACCCAAACAACCTACTATTTTGGTTTGCTCTTTAGAAGAAGGTGAGTATCGCGTTAGTAAGTTTCGAGGAGATGACCGTATCCAGTCGCCAACTTTTCCAGAGTTGAATTTGACCGCAGAGCAAATTTTTCACGCTGGCACAGTCAGCTAAATTGAGCATCAGGCTATTAAATTTGATCTCAAAATTAAGTAGGATCAGCCAAATAATAGCTTTGGTACTATTGCTGTAGTAATTATTAATATAATCCAGAAAGCGGCTGCACTCCCAAAAATCCAACTTCTCCCATTTGTTGGAAGATTCTTCTCGAATCCAAATTCAAATTTAGGGTCATTTGGATTTGAGTTTTTGGGAATATTAAGCATTTCTTCAATGTTTTTTATATATCTGCTTCGGTGCCGTAACTCAAGCCAAAGAGTAATCACTCTAATTGTGAACAAGAAAGAAGTAACAAATGGCAACCAACTTGCAATTATAGTTACCCTTTGTGGAGGTTTTTGTGTTAATAACCATGTCCAAACTAAACCTGCAATGATTACTGCATAACGAGCCAAATTATTAGTTTCTTCAAAGTAGGATTGGTTCTGTCTGCGAATCTCAGAATACTCTAAAAGAATGAATTCTTTCTGAAAGTCAGACATTGATATCTTGTCTAAATCATCACACATTTACTTTTTACTACCTATATAAGACACGAAAATCAACTGATACTAGGGTTAAGTATCTCCCATATTTTATAAATTGATTCGCTTTGAAAACTAAAAACTTAAGTCTTGATCACCTCCAATTTAACATTTTGCATAGTCACACCAATTCTTTATGAAGACGCATAGAAAGAACCCCACCGCCTGCGGCACTTCACCTTGTTAAAGGGAGATTGGGAGGGATCAAAATAATGTGCAACTTCACAGAGAATTGGTATCAGCCAAAATTTTACTAACAAATTATTTTCTAAGATTAAGTGGATCTTGACCAATTCCATTCATATAAACCCCATGCAAATTGTGATGCATTTCTAGAGCAGCTGCGTGAAATGTAAAATAGACAGGTGTACCAGTATGTACGTAATCTGGCATTCTTCTTTTTCTTCTGTTATACATTTCTTTGAAAAACCCAAAAATTGGATTTGGATTTTCATCCACACCGTTTACTCCACCTTGACCAAGTTCTGCCTCTGGTGCTTTCATTGGTGATTCCGCTCTAAAAACATTTCCTGTTGGGAATGGAAGCGTCGTCACAAAATCTTCAGTATTTGCAATTCTCCAGTGCTGTATGCCTGTCTCTTGAAAGGCAGTAGCAAAAGTCCTGTCCCCACATCGTGGACTGGCAAAGGTATACAGTTCAATCTTTTGATGGTTGTTAAACTTAGTATTGTTGAGAATATCCGGAATTGCCAAAGTTGCTAACGCAGCACCGAGGCTATGTCCCGTTACAAAAATTCGATAATCTGCCGAGCATTGATCGAGTGCTCTAATCATCTGTTGCCGGAGATTAATGTAGATCCCTCGAAAACCTGCGGTTACATCGCCAAAATCATTAGTAGTCGGAATTTCGCTTGAAGACTCCTGAGTAACACCATCAGCAATATCCCAAGTTGCTTTCACCATTGGCCCATTCTTTTCTGTGCTATTTCTGTAAGAAACAAGTTGAATATTTACGTCTTTGAACCACTCTATAAATCTTTTTGTGCCTCGAAATACAACCACTACATTATTGCTATCAGTTTCAGAGACAACAAAACCAAAGGGAACTTCTTCTGTACCAAGTTGACCAACTAATTCGTAAGACCCTTCAAGTTTCCAAATTCCTGTTCCTCTTAGGTCAAATTGGTCATAGGCTTGTTGAATGAATCCTGCAAGTTTTCGAGCTTGAGAAGCATCAAATTTCTCATAGAGAGAAGCAAATGAAGTCATAAGTTTAACCTTACAGATGTCTAAGATACTTGTTACTTAGGTTGTTCACTACCTGTAATTCCAATCGGGGATTTTGAAATTGGTACTGTTACAGAGTTTTCCTATAGCAACAATAATATACTAGAGCTTCTCCGCTTATTTACTTAATTTGTTATAAATATATAGAAACTTTCTCTGTAATATTTCTTCTTGAGCAACAGACAAACTTTTTCCGTATATAGGCCCCGTTTAAAAAACAATATAGAAAATTTCCGGTGTTGCTGAACCAAAATATGAATCAAGCGATCGCTGCAATCAGAGGCTTAATAAACATCTTCAGTGCTGAACAGTGCCACTGAAGAGAAAAGTGATGGCGTACCTACCCACCGTAGGCGATCGCATTTGTAGACTTATATCACAGCTAACTTAGTATAAAAGTAGACTTTCTTATATAACTAAATAGCTACTGAAATTATTGAACTTCTAGAAAGTTGTTACCAACTTTCAAAAGTGCGATCACTATAAAGGGGGCGGATACACCATCACTACTCAAGAGAAAAGTGATCCCAAGATTAAATAAATTAAATTAGTTGATTTCAGCAACCTTTTGAGTAGGATGACTTATTGACAATTGTTCTTTAACTTTAAGTTGACACCAATGGGGCGGGTGAGACACCCAGCCCACAAGAAATAGTTAGATATTTTTTATTTAGAAGCCCCTAACATAATTCATAATTAGTGATTTTTTCCTATTCCCCATTATGCCCAATCCCTAAAGATTCATGATTGGAGCAATGATTGTTGGTACTGGTTGCAATTTTGTCTGATAAACCTTAACTAGTCGCTCAATACCTTTGAAACGATAATCTCCCATTTCTTGAAAGTCTGAGGGTTGTGAAAGCATTGTATGGGTGGCTTCACTAATCACGCATTCACTAGGGGGACAAACTGCTTCCATCCGAGCAGCAAGATTAATCGTTGCGCCTAATGCCGTATAATCTACCCTTTGGGAACTACCGACATCTCCCACCACTGCTTTACCGCTATTAATCGCAATCCGTAATTGCAGGGGTTCGAGCCAAAAACCATTGGCATTCAGATGTTCGAGACGAGTGAGCATTCCCTTGGCAGCTGTAACAGCGCGATCGGCATGATCTGCTTGCGGTTCTGGAGCGCCAAAAAATGCCATAATACAATCGCCAATATATTTATCTAAAGTGCCACCGCAAGTAAACACTTCTTTTAGCATTTCTTCAAATAAATTATTTAATAGTTGAGCGATCGCAGTTGGTGTTAACCTTTCAGAAATTGCCGTAAAGCCAACTAAATCAGCAAACAAAATACTGATTTCGCTCTCAGTGGGAGCTAAACGGCCACCCGGTAATCCGCCTACAGAGATCAACTGCTGTACAACTGCTGGAGAATGATAGCGTTCTAGTCGGTGACGAATCATCTCTTCAGTTTTGAGTTTTTCTACTAATAGCCAACGCTGCACGCTAGAAGCTACAAGGTTTGCTAAAGCGGAAAAAAAGCTCAATTCTTCTTCACCTTCATTTGCCCAATGGTAAGAAGAAAAATTGGCATCGGCATACAGTACGCCCACAACTTTATTTTCATCCCATAAAGGCACTGCCATCGCGCTACGAATGCCTTTGACTAAAATACTCTGTTCGCTAGCAAACCGTTCATCCTGATGAGTATCACCGGTTTGAATGACGACTTTTTCGTCAAAGACTTTTTGACAGATACTACGACTAATCCAACTACCATCAGAAGGGAGATGTTTCTGTTGGGAAATATTTCTAGTGGCAGCATTCATTAATTCCAACTGACCGCCACCATTGACATCAATTAATAATGCCAAGCGATCGATACTATCAAGATAACGAAAAACTACTTGCTGCACCTGAGAAAAAATCTCTTCTATAGATGCGGCTGCACAAAGATTTTTTGCTATGTCAACTAAATCTTTGAGACGGGCAATAGTTTTGTCCTTATTACTGATGTTGCCATCTTTGCTATCAGCTGCAATCCATTGCTGTTGTAATTGCTCAACATTATGAAGGATTGTTCTTTGCTCGTTAATGTCCGAAATTCCGGCATACTCATGTGTCGGTTGAGAAACAGGGGTTGTGAGCAGCACTACCAGGCTAACATTGCCCAGCCAAACAATATCACCATGATGTAACTCTTGGGGATAGTTAACCAGATATTTATTGACTTGCGTCCCGTTTTTGCTGCCCAGATCCTCAATAGTCCACACACCGTCAGCCGTTTTTACTAGGCGAGCATGGTTGCGGGATACTCCACCAAAAGGTAAGTACAAGTTACATTCCGGCAAACGACCAATTGTAAATACATCTTGGTCAACTGCGATCGTGGTTTCGGTATCTCCCTCTTGTAGGCGTAGCGTCAGTTCAGTCATGAGTGTGATAGATCCATCGAAGCTAGAGGTCAAGCAACTCTAAGGTAAGTTATACCCTACAGATTAACCTTCACCTTTTGTTTATGACACTGTTAACTGCATTCCGACAACTGTATGTGACAGAGATTACATTGAATATTTTCCAGGAGCCGTGAAAAATCAATCTATTGAACAGCTAACGAATGTTAGCGATCGCCTTTAGCAGAACGGCGCGATGCCGATGAACGAGCGCCAGGTTTCTGGCCATTGGTGGCAGGTGGCGCTGCTTTACGTTTAGCCGATTTCTGTGGTAACGGTTTAGGAGTACGAGCCGGACGCTTCTCACCTCCAGGCTTGGCTCTGTGTTGCCGTCCATTTGGGATTGGTTCGGGGTTGGTATCGGGGTTAGGCGCAAAACCAGCAACCACTTCCTTCGGCAAGCGTTGCTCAATCAGTTTTTCGATATCTTTCAAGAGATGCTGTTCATCGATACACACTAGCGATACAGCTTCACCTGATGCGCCAGCGCGACCGGTGCGACCAATACGATGAACATAATCTTCTGGTACATTGGGCAAATCAAAGTTAACAACATGGGGCAGTTCGCTGATGTCAAGCCCCCTAGCAGCTATGTCTGTCGCCACCAATACTTGTAAGGTGCCATTTTTGAACTTGGCCAGAGCGTTGGTACGCACAGGCTGGCTCTTATTACCGTGGATTGCCAAGGCTTGAATGCGGTCTTCGCCCAATTGCTTCACCAAACGATCGGCGCCATACTTGGTACGAGTGAACACTAGCACTTGATACCAATTATCTCGCCGAATCAGATGAGCAAGTAATTGGCGTTTCTTGTCACGGTCTACTTGGTAAACTTTCTGGGCGATCGTGTCGGCGGTAACGTTGCGGCGTGCTACCTCAATCATCGTCGGATTATTGAGTAGTCCGGCGGCTAGTGTCTTAATTTTGTCTGAGAAAGTAGCGAAAAATAGCAAATTCTGTCGCTGTTTGGGCAAAAGTAAGAGGATGCGGCGGATATCATTAATAAAACCCATATCCAGCATCCGATCGGCTTCATCCAGCACCAAAACCTCAATCTGCGATAAATTCAGCGTACCCTGCTGTACGTGGTCTAGCAGTCGCCCTGGAGTCGCAACCAAAATATCCACTCGACCCCTCAAACGCTGTTTTTGCAGATTAATACTGACTCCACCAAACATCACCATTGAGTTAAGATTTAAGTACTTGCCGTACTCGCGCACGCTTTCTTCCACTTGGGCAGCGAGTTCGCGAGTCGGAGTGAGAATCAGTGCCCGGATTGGTGGGTATCCATTTGGCGTAGCTTTGCTCTTATTAGACGACAATCGATGCAAGAGCGGCAGTGTAAAACTAGCGGTCTTTCCAGTGCCAGTTTGTGCCCCAGCTAATAAATCTTTACCCGACAAGACAGCAGGAATCGCCTGCATCTGGATTGGCGTGGGTTCCGTGTACCCTCGTTCGGTAACTGCACGGATAATTTCATTGGACAAGCCGAGATTGGAAAAAGACATAAGACTCCAAAAATAACATCGGCCTGTCGCCAATGATGGCGTCAGTCTTAGGCGGACGGATAAAAATCATTGAAAAGCTGGATGGGCAGTAGCGCAAAGACTGAGAGCGAGTGCCGCAGTGCTTCATTCTAACAGATTGGCGTTCATTGTGTTGTTTAAAGTTGCTCTGATTCTGTGTTGTGTTAAATTGGCATTACCTGCTTGTAAAGCAAAGTATTGAACAAATGGGAGAAATTCGTTATCGCAATCCAAAAGCAACTGATTAATTCACAAATCAAGTCACCTAGCGTCTTCTTGATCGACCATGAGAATAACAATCGTGGTCTAATCGACACCAATGAGGCGTTACAGCTAGCCGAAAGCTTAGAGCTTGACTTAGTTGTAGTCTCTCAAGGTAAAGACGCTCCAATCGCCAAGATTCTCAACTATGGCAAGCTTCAGTATCAAAAGAAAAAACGTCAAAGCCAAAGTGCTAGACCCACGGTAAAAGAAGTTCGATTCGGTCTAAACGTGGGTCTGGCTGATTACAATTTACGCATCGAACAAGCAGGTCAATGGTTGAGTAAAGGCGATTCTGTCAAATTTGCCATTCGTTTACGAGGCCGAGAACATCAATATCGTGACAAAGCGGGAGAGATGCTAGACCGAATTGCAAACGATCTTAGTAAAGTAGGTAAGATCCAGTCGCTAGATAAACGTGCCCTAGTTATTCAAGTCATTCCTGCCTAGTTATCTAGCGATCGCTGGAGGATATAGTTGTAGCAGCTTGTAAGGAAGGCACTGTAGCTTCTATGAAAAAAACATTGGCATTCTCTCTGTTTAAGACAGCAAGGGGATTTTTTCATTGTGCATCAAGTCGTGCTTGCACAGAGCTACGCTGGAGATGATGAAATCTTAAACCAGTGGGGGATGCCATAACCCCAAGTACTGGGACATCGAAATATCCCAGATACTTTTTACAAATATTAATAGAGCCAACCCCATCTCTGTATAACTCAAAGCCGCACTAACAATTAAAGGTGCGGCTTTTGGGTTTATATCGTTTATCACTTTTTAGAGCGAAGATAATAGACCTCTTGCAGGTCTATTGTACGGAATCGTACTGACTAGGAGCCACTAAGTTTTTTAGTCTTTAAACAATACTTAAATCTAAGTAACCCCTAAGTCTAAGAAATTTGAGAACAAATTCATCAATGGCAATATCTCTTAACTTCTCGTTACTAGGTTTATAGCCAGTAACGAATGATTGGTGGGATAAAACCCATTAGGAATTGGTTAACAGTCTCTTTCTATTCAGGGATTGAACTTATATGTCACCTGAATTGATCATGAATCTAAATATGTTTGCCCAGAAGTTACAGTCACTGCAAGAGCGTTTAGCTAACTTGTACGAAGATGCCAACACCACAGTACAGCCAGAAAGCGATTTGCTGCTGGCAGTCTTGAAAGAACTTGATACTGCTTCAAAAACACTAGAGATAGCTACAGAGAAACTGTTCGAGCAAACTCAAAAATTGGTAAATGTACAAACGCGGCTTAGAGAAGTATACAAGCGCTACCAAGACCTATTAAATTTCATACCAAATGCTTACTTGGTGAGCGATACACAAGGGAAAATTCTGTCAGCTAATCGTGCCACTGCTACACTGTTCAATCTTCAACAACGATTTTTGGTAGACAAACCGTTGGTCTGTTTCATTGCAGTAGAAAAACGTCAGGCGTTTCGTTCTCAACTAAACCAGATGCACAGTTCTGAGTGTGACTATGTGCAAGAGTGGATATTACAGATACAGCCCCGTGACTGTGAGCCTTTTGAGGCTGCTATGACTGTAGCTCCTATCCGCGATGTTAAAGGCAAGTTAACAGGCTTGCGCTGGATGGTGCGCGACACCGATCGCGTCTCGTGCCAGCCTCTATTATCGCTAGAAAGGTGAGAAGGACTTTGTTCGTTATCTCTCTAGCTTAAACTTTAGCAAGCGATCGTATTCCTGTTTGATTACCTCATAACACTCACAAGAAGCTTTTTCTAGTCCCTGCCGATCGATGGTTTTGATTTTCTTTCGGCTGCATTCGATGAGACCTTTCTTTTCTAGGATGTGGGCGGTTTCGGTAATACCAGAACGGCGCACGCCCAGCATATGGGAGAGGAACTCATGGGACAAAAATAGTTCATCGGAGTAGAGACGATCGCTCGACTCAAGCAACCAACGGGCCATGCGTTTTTCTATAGTATGAGTGCGGTTACAGGCAACATTCTGCGAGATTTGCGCGATATAAGCCTGTGTGTATTTGAGCAGCACGTCCCGCAACGACTTATTGGTGTCGAACTCGTGAAGCAGCAGATGTGCCTTCATTTTCACCGCCTTACCGGGAATCTGTATGATGTACTCGGTCTGCGTCGTCTCCTCACCGCCCATGAAAGCGTTGATCCCTACCATCTCGCGGCTTCCGACCACTCCGGCTTCTACTGTAATGCCGTCCATCATCGTGATAGTGACTGAAATCAGGCAGGTGAGGGGGAAGTAGACATCTTCGATGGCTTCGCCCGGTCTGTTGAGTATCTTGCCAGATGAAAGGTCTAGCTGCTCCAGTTTGCTTTCTATCCGCTTGTACACCTCGTGGGGCAAGGCGGTGAGCAGAAGGTTTTCAATAGCCATATTTTTGTTAGGGCTTGTTTTTAACTATCAGTCTATGACCTTTCGACCAAACAAGCGCTACGCACCGGGAGATAACCAAATCAATCAGCACATTTAGTGATTAGGTGTGTCAAGGCATCAATCAGGCGATCGCTTTCCATTGGTACGATGTCCTGTCCATGCATCACATTTTGAGTAATATGAAAATGTACCAATGTTCCTAAGAGAATTCTTGCTGTTGCCTCTGGGTCGGGTATGTTTAATTCTGGAGCCGCCAAGTAGTGAGTGAGAGTTTCTGCTACTGGTTTAATCATCACCCGAACACAAATTTGAGCTAACTCAGGAAAACGCCCAGATTCTCCGATTAGTACTCGCATAAATGCACTATGTTCTTCGTCATTAAGCATCTGATCTAATGCTTTGGTTGCTACCTGGCGCAGTATTGTGGCTGGTTCTCCCTCAATCGGTTCTGTGCCAAAAATGGAGCTATTCTTTTTACTTGTCAGTTGCTCTAACAGTACTTTAAAAAGTCCTTCTTTATCTTGAAAGTGGCTGTAGACTGTCGCTTTAGAAACACCTGCTGCTACTGCTACCCGATCCATGCTTGTACCAGCATAGCCATGTTGAAGGAATTCTTGCATTGCCCCTTGCAGAATTTGCTCCACTTTATCAACGGAATTATCTCGATCCACTTCGTCAGCTTTGATGCGTACCATTTATTAATCATCCTTTCTTATAAACAATATTAATAGATGCTGCAAAATGCCCCAGGATGAAATGGCGAAAATGAAGGAGGCAGGGGGCAGTCTTCCTCATGCTTTCGGTGATAAATATACCCTTCGATAAAGCCCAAAAGCCTCTATTATCAGCTTTTCTCTCTGCTACTTTCTTGTGGTAGACAATCAATCTTAATCGGAAATAGCATTTTGCTGGATAATGCCGAGTAAATTGATTGACAAGTTTGGTTGTATCTTCTTGACTAAACTAGTCCGTTTAGTTTAGCATAAATTGAACTGGACAGTTTAGTACAAGTTGCTACTGGTGGTAAGGGGAAAATAGTATGGAGCAAAACAGGAATTCAGAGGGTTTAAGGTCTTCTCAGAATCTTTTGCGATCGCCTCTTCTACTTGCAATTATTGCAGCTTTTGTGACAGGTGCATTCAGTGTTTATACAGTATCGAGGCTTCAGGCTACAGGTAATGAAAAGCAAAAAGCACCAGTAGCAGTTCAGCCTGTGGTAAAAACAGTAACAGCATTAGGGCGGTTGGAACCAAAGGGAGAGGTAATAAAACTGTCAGCGCCTTCTTCAATGGGTGAAGGAAATCGGGTAGAGCAACTATTGGTGAAAGAAGGCGATCGCGTCAAAGCTGGGCAGGTAGTTGCGATTATGGACAACCGCGCTCGCCTACAAGCTACTTTGGCTGAAGCACAAAAACAAGTTCAAGTTGCCAAATCCCGCCTTAACCAGGTAAAAGCTGGAGCCAAACAGGGAGAAATTGGAGCGCGTCAAGCTACGGTGAATCGCGTACAAGTAGAACTACAAGGAAACATTAAAACTCAGCAAGCCACAATTAATCGTCTAGAAGCAGAACTCCTTGGGCAACAACGAAGCTTGCAAGCAACAGTAGCTCGCGTAGCCGCCGAAAAAAATAATGCCCAAGCTGACGTACAGCGCTACGAAACTTTATACAAAGCAGGAGCAATTTCTAGCGAAGAAGTTGATAAAAGACGCTTAAGCGCTGAAACTTCTACTCAAGCCTTAATTGAAAGCCAAGCCACCCAGACAAGAACTGTAGCGACCCTACAACAGCAGCTTAACGAAGCAAAAGCCAACCAAAATCAAACCCTTGCCAGCTTGCAACAGCAGATTAACGAAGCAAAAGCTAACCTAAATCAAACCACTGAAGTTCGTCCTACAGATATAGCAAATGCACAAGCAGAGATAGACAGCGCTCAAGCCACTGTAGAGAAAATTAGAGCAGAACTGGCAGAGGCATACGTTGTGGCTCCTAAAGCCGGTCAAATTTTGGAAATAAATACACGAGCCGGAGAAACTGTTGGCAATGAAGGAATTGTGGCTTTAGGTCAAACCGACCAGATGTATGCAGTAGTAGAAGTCTACCAAAGTGATATCAAGAGAGTGCGTCCGGGACAACCTGTGCTGGTAAGCAGTGATTCCCTCCGCAATGAATTAGGGGGAAGAGTGGATTGGATTGGTATGCAGGTAAAGCGGCAAAATCTGATCAATGCTGACCCCTCTAGCAATATTGATGCCAGAGTAGTAGAAGTGCATGTGCAACTAAATAAACTATCCAGCCAAAATGCTTCTAACTTAACTAATTTACAAGTCAAGGCGGTGATTGAACTTTAAAGGGAATTGGGCATTGGGCATTGGGCATTGGGCGTTAGGAGTGCTGAGTTAGGAGTTAAGAGTTAAGAGTTTTGTTTATCTCCTTGTCCCCTTGTCCCCTTGTCCCCTTGTCCCCTTGTCCCCTCATCTCCCCTGCTCCCCCTGCTTCCCCTGCTCCCTCCTCTCCCTCATTTCCCCACTCCCCACTCCCTCTTATGAAATTAATCGAACAAGTACGGCGGCGAACGCCTTTAGGATGGCTGCAACTAAGTCATGAAAAAGGTCGTCTTTTGGTGGCATTGTCAGGTATTGCCTTTGCCGATGTTTTGATGTTCATGCAGCTAGGGTTTCAGAATGCCCTGTTTGAAAGTAACACAATGCTGCATCGGAGTATGCAGGCTGATATGTTTGTCATCAGCCCGCAAGCACGTAATCTAGCATATATGTCTAGCTTTACGCGGCGGCGGTTGTATCAAGTAATGGATGTACCAGGTGTAAAGTCGGCAGAAGGAATGTATGTCAACATTGTTGATTGGAAAAATCCCCAAACACATCAGAAGACGACAATATTAGTTATGGGGTTCAATCCCGATCGGCAAATGTTGAACTTAGCGGATGTGAATCGCCAGATAGATGCTATTAAGCTACCAGATACTGTTCTGTTTGATCGCGCCTCTAGAGGAGATTATAATGATGCGATCGCCAAAATTGAACAAGGTAAAACTGTCACAACCGAAATAGAACGGCGGACAATTACCGTTAGCGGCTTATTTTCAGTCGGAGCTTCCTTCATAGCCGATGGTACTTTAATCACCAGCGACCAGAACTTTCTGCGATTATTTCCCAGACAAGAAGCCAGTAGTGTCAGTTTAGGTTTGGTGCAGTTGCAACCAGGCTATGACCCGAAACAGATGAAAGCAGCTTTAGAATCTCATTTAGATAATGATGTTAAAGTTTTAACCAAAGCAGAATTTCTCGAATTTGAAATAAATTATTGGAAAACAAATACGGCGATCGGATTTATCTTCAGCCTGGGTGTAGCAATGGGGTTTTTGGTGGGCGTGATTATCGTCTATCAAGTTCTTTCTACAGATGTGAATTCTCATATCAAAGAATACGCTACTTTCAAAGCAATGGGGTATAACAATCTCTATTTATTAGGTGTGGTGTTTGAAGAGGCGATAATTTTGGCGGTTTTAGGTTTTATCCCAGGAGCGATCGCACCTTTAGGACTTTATCATTTAACTCGTAATGCCACCAATTTGCCAGTTTACATGACCGTAGCACGAGCTTTGACGGTATTAACTCTGACGATGATTATGTGTATAATTTCTGGTGCGATCGCTACTCGGAAATTACAGTCTGCTGACCCCGCAGATATGTTTTGAAATTAGTCCTTTGTCATTAGTCATTTGTCATTTGTTACTCAAAAGGACTAATGACCAAGGACAAATGACAATCATCACGAGTAATCAAGCTATTTATGAGTAGTCAACCTGTAATTTCTGTTAAAAATCTCGACCACTATTTTGGTCATGGTCAACTCCGCAAGCAAGTTCTCTTTGATATCAATTTGGATATTAACGCTGGCGAAATTATTATTATGACTGGGCCTTCTGGTTCTGGTAAAACTACACTTCTCACTTTAGTTGGCGGCTTGCGTTCTGCCCAATCTGGCAGTTTGCAGATATTAGAACAAGAACTGTGTGGTGCTAACAAAGGACAACTTACCCAAGCACGACGCAATAACGGTTATATTTTCCAAGCCCACAATTTGCACGGTAGCCTGACAGCGCTCCAGAACGTCAGAATGGGTTTGGAAGTGCATAATAATATTTCGGTGGCAGAAATGAAAACCCGGTCAGCCCTAATGTTAGAGGAGGTAGGATTAGGAGAGCGCCTGAATTATTATCCTGATGATTTATCTGGGGGACAAAAACAAAGAGTTGCGATCGCTCGTGCGTTGGTCGGTCGTCCTAAAATTGTCTTAGCAGATGAACCCACCGCCGCCCTTGACAGTAAATCGGGACGAGATGTAGTTAACCTGATGCAAAAACTAGCTAAGGAACAAGATTGTACCATTCTCTTGGTTACTCATGACAACCGCATTTTAGATATTGCCGATCGCATCGTTTATATGGAAGATGGTAAGTTAGTAAATGACAGTGCTGTTGTTGCAGCATCTTAAGCAGATTCTTTGTGAGCAATTCTCACAAATCCAATACAATCAACGAGCAACATATTTTTAGGGATTGTAATCAAAATCACTTTCTATATAAATGCCAGTTACATCTCCAGCATTGGTTTGACCAATGACATATATACATTCACGATTCCAAAAACTACATCTAATCATTCTTAAATCGGAAAGATTTTGTGTCAAAAATTGATTTATTTTTTGATACTTGGGGTAAAAATTAACCATTTCATCTTTGTCCCATCTCCAAGATAAAGCTTCTGGGCTAAATTCATAAAATTTAGCAATATCAACCATTCCTGCTCGATGTAGAGCTATTAACAGAGCTTTTTCTTTAGAGTTTGCTATCCCCGTGACTAAATAATGATTGAATCTATAATCATAACCACCACCGTAATAACCATAAATACTAATAGGTTGTAATTGATTGATGATTTGCTGAAATTCATCTTTCAATTTAGCGGTATTGCTATCCAAAGATGACTGCATTGTTAAATCAGGTATATTAGAGCATTTTATTTCTCCTTCTAATCTTGTCTCTCTAGCAACAGTTTGAGAAAAACAAAACCAATTATTTTCTTGGTTTTGCCCTAACACAACATAAAATGAATAGGCAGGAATTTGACTGAATTTAAAAACTTCTATATTGTAGATATTTTTTTGGATGGTATCAGCCAATGTCTGATATATCTTTGCTCTTTCATCAGCTAATTCAGAACTGATAATATCTTCATCTTCATAGTCACCAGGATCATCATCTGGGTTTAAATAACCGCGACGTTCTAATGCTTGCCAACTTTTTACAGCAACATCAATATCCGTTAGAGTTATCCATCCTCGATCGTATCCAAGATTAAGTAAACTAAAATCCCCTTTTTGAGTTACATCCCAAAAGAAAGGTTCTAAACAGGAATTTTCATTATTTGGTAAATGGAAATTGAGGTATTGCTCAGTTATAATTTCGAGAGTAGCTAAGATTTTTTCGGTTTCAAAATTTATAAATTAGCTATAATTAATTTTAAGGTTGATACTTGAGCAAATTATTTTTTTATTTACGATGATTATCATAACGATGCTTGTAGCAAAGCAGTTTGAAATGGTTGCAACAGAATACCAATAATTTTCTCAACATCATTGATATAGTATTCAACTATATCAATGTATGCTGTTAGTCCTTCCAACATTAAAAACCGCCAGTTAGTTCCACTAGTGACAACTCCATAGATTGTCTTAACTTCTTGTTGAGTATTTTGATTGAATGATTGGGCAGCTATCATAGTGGCAATACATTGTCCTAAACCACCTTTTATATTTTCATTTTTCGCCTCAACAATTGTCATTACAGGCGCTTTAATATAAAATTGTTCTTCAGAACCAGAGAGAATGAAATCACAAAATCCATTTAATCCTTTACTACTATCTACATCAAAATCTGTTCCAGAAAACAGTGATATTCGATAATTCAACTGTCGTCTAACTTCCGTCAGAACTGGCATAATTAGTAATTCTGAACGCGCTTTTTCAGTGTTAATAGCAGTTGCTAGTTGAGTATATTCTTCTAAGAGCGTTGTTAAGGTAGCGGAAGGTTGAATAGACGACACATCTTTGAATAAATTGCGCTTTTCATCAATTACAAGTTGAAACGTTTCTCGAACTTTGGCAAGTGTTCCAGAATTATCAGCAACGGCGTAGCGTTCCAGCCAGGATGCAGACTGCGCTGCTTGAGTCAAGACTTCACGGGGAGTTAGCGGGTGGAGGAGTGTCACGAACCGCACAAAGGCATTTTCTGAACTCGCGTATTCTGCAAGTATGCTTACTAAATCATCAGTGCTGGGGTTGTAGAGGCGGCTGAGTCCGCGCAACGTGGGACTAGTTTGGCGGGTGGTGGGTTGGACAACTAAATCGCGGAGGGTTTCGCGGATGGATGCAGGTGTGTTGGGATTTTGAGCAACTGCGTGGCGGACTTCGACTTTTTCATCGTTTGCCAGTTGTGTCAGTATTGTTTCAGGTAGGTTAGAATTGCTAGCCGCAGCAGTGCGTACACTGGAGTTTTCGTCACCTGCAAGAAGTTGTAAAACAGTAATTGGTGTATTGGAGTTAGTCGCTACTTCGTTAAAAAATCGCTCTAAAATACTAGTTGGTAAATTTTCCCTTCTTTTCAAAAGCTGCTGTTGAGTTGGAAATAATTGATGCAATATTTCTTCCGTTGCATTCCTATGTTCTGCGACAGCTGCTTGTATCGCTTTATCTTGATTTTCTGCCAACACAGCCAACACATCTGCCGGTGTTTCTGGATTCTTCGCTACCGCTAACTGAATTTTATACACCGCATCTCCAGCCAACTGCATCAGCGTCTCTGCTGTCGCTGAGGGATTTTGCGCCACAGCCAACCGCACCCACGCCCAACGACTCTGCCCCAGCATCCCTAGCTGTTCTGCATCTGTATTCCAGTCAGAGGCAATGGTATGCTGCCCTTCTACCAGTTCAATTAATGGTGGTGGACAACTGGGATTAAATTTCACCGCCAACCGCACTGGTAATTCTAAATCACCCGCTAACTGTTCCAACACTGCTGACGGCGTTTCTGGCGACTCTGCTACCTGCAAGCGTGGTTCTAAAGTTGGCTCCTGTGCCAGTCGCTCTAACAGTTGCAACCGATAGCGCAAGGGCATTTGGGGATTTCGTAACCCTTGAATTAGTCGCTCGGCTGGAACCCACTCGCTGAGAAAGCATGGTGGTACTGGGCCTAACTTTAGCAGTTCTACAGCGAGGCGATCGTTTTGCCCTAGTTGCTGTTGTTGCAGCATCGTATCTACTGCTTGCTGCCATCCGTCTGTTAGTTCACCAGCCAAATTTACGTGCAAACTTGCAGCTTGTGCTACCTGCTCATCAGGACTATTAACTAGAATCTCTAGGAGACTACGCGGTGTCTGATGAAAACTAGCAACGGCTAATTGCAATGCTACTGACTGTTGCAATAACTCCTCTGGCGCTGACAAAAAACTTTGCAAATCCGATCCGCTAACTGGCTGAAGAGGTTGCATGGCTGTATAACTAAAAATAGTACAATTATACTATAAAAAATGCGTCAAAACTATTGTGAAAGTTCTGTATCACTATCTTTATAATTCCCAATAGCAAACATAATTAATACAGCAATCCTATTTGATTTGTGAAAATTGCAAGCTACAGGTATCCCAATGCGGTTTAGTTAACGTTATCTTTGAATGGGATTATAGCGGTTCTTCGCTGAGTGAGGTACATCATGTCATTAAGAAACACTATAATCATCAAAATTTGATATAAATTTCCACCGATCGCAATCACAGCAAATATTTTTTGTTATTTACTTAATTTGATTGTGATTGTTGGCGCTGTTACAACCCGGAATTTTAAAACCGTTTACTATACCTGAGTACTTTCATAAAACAAAAGTAGTTTGCTAAAAACATAAACCTCTAATTCGGTAGAGATATTCGTTGTTATCCTAACCAGCTAAATCACTTCATCTAAGTAAAAGCTCAACAATTTCCAAATTATTTTATGGACTTGGAAGTTATAAATCAAGAATAACTGACTAAAGAAGTAGCAATTAGCAAACAAGTACGGAGAAAAGCCTAATCTGTTCTTTTTTCTGCGCCACTAGTTAAGAGGTAATCTATGGTGCGAAACTCAAAGCTAGGGTACAGAACGTCCCCTAAGTCTATTCTGCGTCCATCCGTTGCTATAGGTATAACTATATCTTTATTGGTTGGCGGCATAAGTTTTTATATAGTAAAACGCGGGCAAAATTATGCCAATCAAGAGGCACAAGTGCCAGCAACACAATTGCCACAATTAAAAACAGTAACAGCTTTAGGGCGACTCGAACCACAGGGAAAGGTAATTAAACTCTCTGCTGCGGTGTCTGCGGAAGGAAGTCGGGTAGAAAAGTTATTAGTGAAAGAGGGGGATAAGGTAAAAGCAGGACAAGCGATCGCAATTTTGAACAGCCGCGATCGCCTCCAAGCAGCATTAAAAGAGGCGCAAGAACAGGTAAAAGTAGCCCAAGCAAACCTAAGCCGCACCCAAGCAGGTGCTAAACGCGGTGAAATTGCCGCCCAAAAAGCTGCGATCGCTCGTCTAGAAGCCGAACGCCAAGGTGATATTAATGCCCAAGCCGCGACAATTGAGCGATTTCAAGCCGAAGTGCGTAACGCTCAAGCAGAAGACGAACGCTATCAGCAACTATATCAACAGGGCGCAATTCCCGCCTCGCAACGGGATAGCAAGCGTTTAAACTTGGAAACCGCTCAAAAAACCTTGCAAGAAGCCCAAGCACAGTTAAATCGTACCCAATCAACTAGTCAGCAACAAGTTAAACAAGCTACAGCAACACTCGATGAAATCGCCGAAGTGCGCGGAGTGGATGTAGAAGCTGCTAAAGCAGAAGTCAATCGTGCCCTAGCAGCGATGAATCTGGCAAAAGTTAATCTAGAACAAGCTGAAGTGCGATCGCCCCAAAATGGACAGGTATTTGAGATCCATACCCATCCTGGAGAATTAGTATCAAATGATGGCATTGCAGATATTGGACAAACCAGCCAGATGTATGTCATCGCCGAAGTCTACGAAAGCGATATCGGCAAAGTGCATTCAGGACAGCAAGTGCGAATCTTTGGTGATAACCTCCCGATTGAATTGCAGGGAATCGTAGATCGCAAAGGCTTGCAAGTGCGACGGCAGAATGTCATTAACACAGATCCCGTCAGCAATATCGACAACAGAGTAGTAGAAGTCCACATTCGACTAGATGAAACTTCCAGCCAAAAAGCCGCCACCTTAACCAATATGCAAGTTAAGGCAGTAATTGAATTGTGAAAAGGGCATTGGGCATGGGGCATTGGGCATGGGGCAATTGGACATTGGTTATTTCCCTTGTCCCCCTTGTCCCCCTTGTCCCCCTTGTCCCCCTTGTCCCCACTCCCCACTCCCCAACCCCCAGTACCTAATGATGGGATTGCTCAAACAACTGCGACGGCGAACTCCTCTAGGATGGCTGCAATTGAATCATGAAAAAAGCCGTCTTTTAGTGGCATTATCAGGCATTGCCTTTGCGGATCTTCTCATGTTTATGCAGCTAGGTTTTCAGACTGCGCTGTATGACAGTAACACCAGACTACATCGCAGTTTGCAAGCAGACATTGTTTTAACCAGTCCCCAAGCCCGTAACTTAGCAAGCTTGTCTACATTTTCTCGGCGGCGACTTTACCAAGCAATGGATATACCAGGGGTGAAGTCAGCACAACCAATGTATTTTAACAACACAATCTGGAAGAATCCCCAAACACACCGTGAGACAGGGGTGTTAGTTATCGGCTTTAACCCAGACAAACCAGCCTTTGACTTACCAGATGTTAACCAGCAATTGCAAGCGATCAAAATGCCGGATACCGTCTTGTTCGATCGTGGTGCAAGAGGAGATTATCAAAAAGCGATCGCTCAAATTGACCAAGGTAAAACCCTGACTACTGAAATAGAACGGCGCACAATTACCATTAGTGGCTTATTCCAAGTCGGGGCTTCCTTTGGCTTTGATGGCAACCTGATTACCAGCGATCAAAACTTTTTGCGGCTATTTTCTGGGCGACAGTCGAGCAGTGTCAGTCTAGGTTTGATTCTTCTGAAACCAGGCTATGACTCGAAAAAAGTAGCAGCAATGCTCAAAGCCTACCTCAGAGATGATGTCAGAGTATTAACCCACGCCGAATTTATTGAATTTGAGAATAACTTTTGGAGAACAAATTCCCCAATTGGGTTTATTTTCAGTCTAGGTGTATCGATGGGATTTGTGGTAGGCACGATCATCGTCTATCAAGTCCTCTCTAACGATGTTAATGCCCACGTTCGAGAATACGCCACCTTCAAAGCAATGGGATATCGCAATTACTACCTACTAGGTGTGGTGCTTGAAGAATCGTTGATCTTGGCAGCATTGGGCTTCTTTCCCGGACTGGGAGTGTCCTTAGTGCTTTATCAACTGACTCGCAGTGCTACAAATTTGCCCATGTACATGACTGCAATTCGGGCATTGCAGGTATTAGTACTGACCATCATTATGTGTACAATTTCCGGTGCGATCGCCACCCGCAAACTCCAAGCCACCGATCCCGCTGATATGTTCTAAAAATTGTCATTTGTCATTGATCATTTGTCATTTGTTACTCAAAAGGACTAATGACTAAGGACAAATGACAATCATCACGAGTAATCGAGCTATTTATGACTAGCAAACCCGTCATCTCTATTAAAAATCTCGACCACCACTTTGGTCACGGCTCACTCTGCAAGCAAGTTTTATGTAATATCAACTTAGAGATTAATGCTGGTGAAATTATTATCATGACTGGGCCTTCTGGTTCTGGAAAGACTACCTTACTAACCTTAGCGGGTGGGTTGCGTTCTGCTCAATCTGGTAGTTTGCAGGTGTTGGGACGAGAACTTTGTGGTGCTAGTGCTGAAGAACTAGTGCAAGCGCGACGCCGTAACGGTTATATTTTCCAAGCACATAATTTGCATGGTAGTTTAACGGCACTCCAAAACGTCAAAATGGCTTTAGAATTGCACAAACATCTTGGGTTAAAAAAGATGCGAGCTAGGTCAGCCCAAATGTTAGAGCAAGTAGGATTGGGAAATCATTTGCATTACTATCCTGATAAACTGTCTGGGGGACAAAAACAACGAGTAGCGATCGCTCGTGCTTTAGTCAGTCATCCTCAAATAATCCTCGCGGATGAACCCACCGCTGCCCTTGACAGTCAATCAGGACGAGATATAGTCAATCTCATGCAAAAATTGGCAAAAGAACAAGGCTGTACCATCTTGATGGTTACTCATGACAACCGCATCCTAGACATTGCCGATCGCATAGTTCAGATGGAAGATGGCATACTCAAGTCAAAAGTAATACTTTCAGCCTCAAGTTAATTAACGTATTCCCTGATTCAGAGTTGATTTATAAAGTAAATCTGAAGTGTGGCGTGGCAGACTCACATTTTTGCCTTAGTATCATAGTTTTTTGGCAACTAAAGCGCTATTCTCAGTAAGTTTTAAAATATTTCCAAATGGTATGTATATAGTTTAATTTATCTTCACTGACTTACTTACCTAGTTTAAGTAATTTCCCCATACCAATTTCAACCTAACAATGTGATATTAGTGTCCAGTTGAAAAAGTGTCCAGTTGATTCCAAGATTTCCTTCAAGTATTATTTATGTAATCACAGTTAAATTTTATGCTCATTGCCAATGTCATACACCTTGGTTATTAGAGTTAAAACCAATTTCCTAAAATTACAGATAAAATGATTTGCCCTTGCAATCCATAAGTACCTGGAGAATTTCCGAAAATTTATGGTTGTCAACAACATCGGCTTCAAACAGGAAACACTAGCGATAATAAGCTAATCTATTTTCCAATACAAGCAAGGGTTTTTGTAGTTCTATGATTATTGAGAATAGCGCTAGTAGTTCAAACAAAAATTTGCTCGGTTTTGATGTCAAAACTTTGACAGCCAATTGCCGTGCAATAAATGTGTTAAAGGGAATATTTGCTGTTCTCCCGATGACCTTGGCATTACCTGTAGATGCTTTGCAAGTAAAGGTGATTCCAACTAATCCTAAATTAGGGGATACACTCTCGGTGCAGATTAATCTAGATAATCCAGAGAATAGTACAAAACCAACAGTAGCCAGTGGAAAGAATACATACCCAGCCTTTGAAATTGCGCCCAATCAGTATCGGGCTTTTGTTCCCACAACTCCATTAGAAAAAGCTGGAACTAGAACACTTCGGGTTGCGGGGGATGGTCAAGTGCAAAACTTAGCAGTGAATGTGCTTAATCGCAAATTCCCCGTACAACGTATTACTTTGCCACCTGGTAAAGCTGGAGTGGATGCTACAGAGTATGAACTTAAGCGTGTGGCAGCTTTTAAGGCGCTACAAACACCAGAAAAGTATTGGAATGGAGTATTTCTGAAGCCAAATGCAGGGCGGATGAGTACAAACTATGGTGTACGTCGCTACTATAATGGTACATTTGCAAAAGACTACTATCATCGTGGTCTTGACTACGCTGGTGCTGCCGGTTCACCGGTAATTGCCCCAGCCGCTGGGCGAGTTGCTTTGGTAGGTAGGGTATCCCAAGGGTTTCGGATACACGGTAACGTAGTTGGCATTGACCACGGTCAAGGAGTAACTAGTATTTTCATGCACCTGAGTCGTATTAACGTTAAAGAAGGTGATTTTGTGAAAGCTGGTCAACTAATTGGTGCAGTAGGTTCAACAGGTGCTGCCACGGGGCCACATTTACACTGGGGTCTATATGTCAACGGACAATCTGTTGATCCAACACCTTGGCGAACTAAGGTTGTTAACTAGTAGAGGCAGAATTGATCCTGTCTTTGCATAATTTGTGTATTTTTTGCTGAGAATTAGGCAAAATAAATTGGATTGATACCGTCCCTACCAAGCTTTGCCAACATAAATGATGATAAGCGTTATGAGTATCGAAAAAATTGTAGAACAAGCTCTCCAGGATGGTTATTTGACACCAGCTATGGAAGCAGAAGTCGGTAGAATCTGTGATAACGCCTCGGAACTCTCAATTGAAGAGTATATGGCGTTAGATCGCCTGATGGGTGCGTTATTGACTGGTGAGGTAGTGGCGGTACCTCGCAAACAATTCATTAACGTTATGGAAGAATTGGTGCTGACAGAAGCGATCGCCCGAGTCGCAGAAATTGAAGCCACCAGCGAAAGTTCTTTAGATGTCGGGGATATTGCCGCTTACGCTCTCAATCGGCTACCACCTTTGTATGCTACTACAGAAGAGGGTGCTAACTTCCAGCGCCAAACGGCTCAGGCACAACTGCAAGACTTAATTTCTCAACAAATAAGCGAGGCGATTAACCGTTACCTCGATCGACCCAATTTCTTCCCAGAACGGCAAGCATTGGGTAAAAATACTGGCAATGAGGTTGTACGCCAAGTTAGTGCTTTACTCCAAACATACGCGCCTAACTTTGAGCAAAAATTATAATTTTAAGAGTCATTAGTCATTAGTCATTAGTCATTGGTCATTTGTTTTAGACAAAGGACAAAGGACAAAGGACTAATGACTCTTAACTAATTAATCACGTACTAACACTTTTGTCCCTATACTCACTTGCTCATATAACAATCGGACATCAGAATTACGCATTCTTAAGCAGCCGTGGGATACAGCCGTTCCTACCAGGTCAACATCCGGCGTGCCATGAAAGCCAATTTCATTCCGTCCATCTGACCAAAAACCAATCCATCTATCTCCCAAAGGACTATCCGTACCAGCCTCAAATACTTTGCCAGTAATCGGGTGACGCCAGATTGGATAATGTCGCATGTGGATCACCTGGAAAGAACCTGTGGGCGTTTCCCAACCTTTCTTGCCGACAGCAATGGGATAGCTGGCGATCACCTCTTCTCCTGTATATACATAAGTGCGGCGATCGCTTAAATCAACCACCACTTGCGTCTTGACATTTGCCAGCCTACTAGATGGTACTTGTTGGGCTGAAGCCTGAGACCACAGACCTTTTGGCCAACTATCTGCAACTGGATTTTGTCTTTCTACTGGCGCTACCAGTTGCGGCTGAGTTGGTAAGTCGCTTGCTTTAGCTACATTATTCTTAATAATTTGGGGTTTAGTTTGAGGCTTAATGGTAGCAGGCTTGAGTTTAGAAGCCCTACGAATAGTTGCTTTCGCTAGATTCTTCTTAATTATTTGCGACTTAATGGTAGAAGACTTGAGTGTAGAAGCTTTACGAGTAGTTGTTTTAGCTAGATTCTTCTTAATTATTTTTGATTTAGTTTTAGGTTTAATAGCAGAGGACTTTGGTGTAAACGTCCTCTGGGCAGTCGAGCCTTGGGTAACTTCATCAGGTGGCACAGATCCACCCAGCGCAATTTCCCCCAAACTCACTTGGGAAAGATTCTTGTAGACTCCTTCAGTCCGGCTTCCCTTAAGATTGGTTCGGGTAGAATCTCGCCGCATCGAAGTAGATGCAGACTTCTCATACTGCCGTTCCGCCGTACTAATGCGCCAATGGACAGCTAAGGATAAAAATGCTGTGCCAAAACAAAGCAGCATTACCATACGCCCTACAGATTCGTTTCTTACCATTGCCATCGCCTATTGTTTATCCCTGACATATCCAGCCGAGCAATTGGATGAGTTCATCATCCGGTCATCAAAAATTTATCAATACTTATCATTTCCGCTATAAATCTGCCAACACCTCTGGGCAAACTAAGACTATGCAAATTTTCCCAGCGGCAAAACTTCAAGTGAGCAACCTCATTCCTCCAAAGTTTTGAGGGTCGTAAGCCTCTGTTCGGACTTTTTAGTGGAACTCTTGAAATGTAGCAATCAATCATTAATGGTGTAGGTGGATGAAAAACCATGTTTGAAAAACTATTGCTAGCGGTAACAATTACATTTTCCCTCAATTTATTTTTTCAAGTTCGCGTACCAGAGCAACATAACTCTAGTACTGCTTTCGGTCCACAATCAGAACAATCAGCAACTATTCTGGTAACGAAATCAAAAAATTAAATCACCATCTTAGCAACCACAGCAACCTAACTTCCAGAAATTATTACCCGAATTTTAAAGGTATCAAGAAGTTAGAATTACAAAATTTTATCTTCATTTTTATAGCTAAATTTAATTATCTCGAGCAAGCGTATATACCCAGTTGCTAAAAGTACTAAAATGTGCATTATATCGCGCCTTTGTTCGTTGATAGGTCTTAGGCAACTATGGGAGCAGTATAAGGAAAAGTGGCTCTGCTTATTGCTACAAATATATCCAAAATTGTCTGCTTCAGTGTTCCAGTCATAAATCCGTCACCTGAGCATGGAACTTCTGTACCATTAGCAGGTCTAATAGATAGGGATGATTTAGAGCCAGTACGATCTATGAGTCAATCGATTACTGTATCCTGGTCAACGGTTGATGCAAAGTATCCAGAAGCATCAGTGCAAGTTGACAAACTCCCTAACCACGATTTAATTTTGCGCTGTCAAGCCGGACTGCGACCAGATCGTGCTGCTTTTGCGGAACTATTACGCCGCTATCAAAGTCAAGTCGATCGAGTTCTATACCACTTAGCTCCAGATTGGCCTGACAGAGCCGATTTGGCTCAAGAAGTTTGGATTCGAGTGTATCGGAACATTAACCGATTACAAGAGCCTGCTAAATTTCGGGGCTGGTTAAGCCGCATTGCCACGAACTTGTTTTACGACGAGTTACGTAAACGCAAGCGGGTGATGAGTCCTTTGTCACTGGATGCTCCCCGTTCCTTAGAGGACGGCGAGATGGATTGGGAAATCGCTGGTGATACCCCAGGCCCTGAAGAAGAACTGACAACGAGAGAATTTTACGAGCAATTGCGGGAAGCGATCGCGGATTTACCAGAAGTTTTTCGTACTACCATTGTCCTCAGAGAAATCGAAGGCATGGCTTATGAAGAAATTGCCGAAATCACTGGAGTTTCTCTAGGAACAGTGAAGTCCAGAATCGCCAGAGCTAGATCGAGGCTGCAAGCCCACTTGCAGAATTATCTAGACTCCTAATTTTCTTAATTTACAGTATCTTGCTTCTGCCCAATGGCAGAATTTAAGCATAGATTAAAAATTACTAGAAAGACGTAGATTGTTTCTGCCTAAAGGTAGAAAATTGGCTAATTTTCCCAAAATTCCCGCCCAGTTTACCCGTGTATGAATTGGTAATAATGTTAAGATGACTACTGATTCTCAGTTTTACGACCGTTCTCCTTTGCAACTTCCTCAAGATTTGTCAGATGGAATGGCCAAGCATACCAATGAATCAACGGGTCTTATGGATATGGTGAAGCGCGATCGCTTCGAGTTATTGAGTGCTTACCTCGATGGTGAAGTCACAGCCACCGAACGCAGGCAAGTAGAAGAATGGCTGGCAAATGATGCCTCAGTTAAATGTTTGTATGCCCGACTGTTAAAACTGCGCCAAGGTTTGCGGACGCTCCCAGTGCCAGCAGCCCAACAGTCGCCAGAAGAAACAGTTCAGCAAGTATTAACACGTTTGCGCCGCCGCTCCCGTTTAAACTGGATAGCGGCAGGTGCAGCTGTTGCTGCTTGTGCGATCGGTGCAATATCTGGCTTAGTAGGTGGTGGTTCGATGGTGCCGCAACTGGCGCAACAACCACAAAGAGAACCGATACAAACGTCCTCAGCGTCTATAGTTCCCCCTTCCCCGCTGATGGTGGGACTAAATAACCCGGTAATTGAAATTCCGAAAGCAGCAGTAGCCTCTCCAGAAAATTCAATTTATCAGGTTCAGCCGCAACGACACGACCCCAAACAGGACATAAACTAATCGCAAAGTTTACAGTTCAAAACTGTACTCTAGGGTTAAACCACAGCCGCTCCACCAGCCGCTAGGTTGGAGTAAACCTCCTAATTGCTCAACTTGTTCTAGAGTCATTAAATAAACCCAAGCCCAACTATAAGAGAGCGACTGTGGCTCATAAACCTCGATAATTTGTCGATTATAGAGGTTTTCTGGTGTTTGTCTATTTGGCTGGTAATCTTCCAGCACATCTAGCTCATTTAAAATCTTAGGGTTGGAAAAAGAGAGTAAATATCCGTAAACTTGGCTATTCCCTAGCGTCATCGCTGGGTAGCCCATTGGCAGAGCAAATAATTTGCCTTGTACAATGGCTGTTTTGACATCAACTACTTTGCCAGCACAGTATCTTTTATAGTTAGCTTCACCTGGCTTAAGCGTGCCGTAGACAAAAACCCGTACTAAATCAGTAAATTTTAGATTTGATTCAACCATCGCCTATTTTAACCATCTAACTTGACAGCAATCAAAACCTATGATGTTGAATACCTCTAGATATCAGTTCTAGAGGTATTTTTGTTTACTCAGATTAAAAGTTAAACAATTAAGTACTACTCTTGCCCTTTATTTTTATCTAACTTCTCTTGAATAGCTTCTCTACAAAATTCAGGAGGGTTATCTTGTTGCTGCACTTCCTCTTTCATTGTCTTAGTCATGCGTATATTCATTTTCTCGGTCAGTGGCTCCTCTCTGTCAGTAGTAAATTTTTTTAAATTTTCTGGATTTGCTTTAGGATTAGCCATTGTTGAGAGATGAGATGAATTCACCCACTGATGAGCAAGCAGCACTGATTAAGCTGACGATGGAAGGCAAAGCTATGAGCTATCCTGACAGATACGACCAAGAAAATTTGCTTAACTTGCACAAAGCTAAGATACACCTTGAAATGGCTATCGGATTGCTAACCCAGTAAATCAGTTTAGAACCAAATACATCTAGTCCCCAGCATCCTAAGCTTAGGGACTTTTTTATGCACTATATACCTAAACTTGTTGAACTTTAGGGATATAAAATAGATAGAAATAGGGGGTAGAAAGAAATAGTAAATTGATTTTGTAAATTAAATTAGAAAATTACTAGACAGATAATTCCCTTAATATAGTGGTTCAAATGTACTAGTAAGTAAATGCTAGAAAATTAGTAGAAATAAAGTGTAACAGGCATGAAACCATTGGAAATACGTGATTCTGTAGATTCCCGATATAACCCAGCAGCAATTGAGGAAAAATGGCAAAAAACATGGGTAGAACTTGGCTTAGATAAGACACCGACAGTTAGCAACAAGCCAAAATTCTATGCTCTTTCCATGTTCCCTTATCCATCGGGCAGCCTACACATGGGTCACGTCCGTAATTATACGATTACCGATGTGATTGCCCGCCTTAAACGAATGCAAGGGTATCGGGTAATACACCCAATGGGTTGGGATGCTTTTGGCTTGCCAGCAGAAAATGCCGCCATTGACCGTGGTGTACCGCCAGCAAAATGGACTTATCAGAATATTACCCAGATGCGGCAACAATTGCAGCGTCTCGGTTTATCTATTGACTGGGAATGCGAACTCGCTACCTGTTCGCCAGATTATTACAAGTGGACGCAATGGATTTTCTTGCAGTTTTTGCAAGCGGGTTTAGCTTATCAAAAAGAAGCGGCTGTAAACTGGGACCCGATCGATCAAACTGTACTAGCAAATGAGCAAGTTGATAACGAAGGACGTTCTTGGCGCAGTGGAGCAATAGTTGAGCGCAAATTATTACGCCAGTGGTTTTTCAAGATTACCGACTATGCTGAAGAATTACTCAACGACTTGCATCAATTGACAGGTTGGCCGGAACGCGTCAAGTCTATGCAGGCAAACTGGATTGGCAAATCTACAGGCGCTTACTTAGAATTTCCCATTATTGGGATAGATGAAAAAATCGGAGTGTACACCACACGCCCAGATACAGTTTATGGTGTTAGCTACCTAGTGTTAGCACCAGAACATCCTTTAACAAAGCGCGTCACTACAAAAGAACAACAAGCAGCGGTAGAAGCCTTTATTAAAGAGGTTTCTAATCAAAGTGAGTTGGAACGTACTGCTGAAGACAAACCTAAGCGGGGTATACCCACAGGTGGTAAGGCAATTAACCCATTTTCAGGAGAAGAAGTGCCGATTTGGATTGCTGATTATGTACTGTATGAGTATGGTACTGGAGCAGTGATGGGTGTACCGGCACACGATGTCCGGGATTTTAAGTTTGCCAAAAATTATGATTTGCCAGTTGATTTTGTCATAGCTTCCCCAGATGATGTTGCAGGTTTTGACTTAACTCCAACATCAGAGAATGATGAAGTCACTCAACTCATCCAAATTGAATATAACCAGGCATACACTGAACCAGGAATTTTAATTAATTCTGGGGCTTTTACTGGTATGACTTCCACTGATGCTAAACAAGCAATAATTGAATACGCCGAACAACAAGGTTTTGGTAAAGTACGGGTGCAATATCGCTTACGGGATTGGTTGATTTCACGGCAACGTTACTGGGGCGCACCGATACCTGTAATTCACTGTCCCAACTGTGGGATAGTACCAGTTCCCGATCGAGATTTGCCAGTACAGTTGCCGGAAGAGGTGGAATTTACTGGACGTGGTGGTTCACCTTTGACTCAGTTGGAGAGTTGGGTAAATGTACCTTGTCCAACTTGTGGCACTCCAGCAAAGCGGGAAACTGACACGATGGATACTTTTATTGATTCCTCGTGGTATTACTTGCGCTTCCCTGACGCTAAGAATGAACAACAAGTTTTCGATTCTAGTAAAATAAACGACTGGATGCCAGTTGACCAGTATGTGGGTGGGATTGAACACGCAATTTTACATTTGTTGTATTCGCGGTTCTTTACTAAGGTACTACGGGACAGAGGCTTGTTAAACTTTGATGAACCCTTCCAACGCCTCTTAACTCAAGGTATGGTACAGGGTTTAACTTATCTAAATCCTAATAAGGGTGGGAAAGATAAATGGATTCCTTCTAATCTGGTAAATTCTGCTGACCCCCGTGACCCCCAAACAGGCGAACCACTGCAACGCCTCTACGCTACCATGTCTAAATCAAAGGGCAACGGTGTAGCGCCAGAAGATGTAATTTCCAAATACGGTGTAGACACAGCGCGGATGTTCATCTTGTTCAAAGCGCCGCCAGAAAAAGACTTGGAATGGGATGAAGCCGATGTGGAAGGACAATTCCGGTTTTTAAATCGGGTTTGGCGTTTGGTAACAGATTATACTGCGGCTGGGGTATCCCATAAAAAACCCCAATCTGATTTAACTAAGGTAGAAAAGGAATTGCGGCGGGCGATTCACACGGCGATTCAAGCAGTGACAGAAGACGTGGAAGACGAATATCAATTCAATACCGCTATTTCAGAATTGATGAAGTTGAGTAATGCCTTAACTGATGCTGACGGCAAAAATTCACCAATTTACGCAGAAGGTATTCACACTTTGGTGGTTTTACTAGCACCATTTGCACCACATATTGCTGATGAATTGTGGCATTTATTGGGTGAAAGTGATTCAGTTCATACTCAAACTTGGCCATCATTTGACCCAGCTGCTTTAATAGCTGATGAAATCACTTTAGTGATTCAAGTTATGGGTAAAACTCGCGGCTCGATTCAAGTACCAGCACAAGCAGATAAAGCAGCGTTGGAAAAATATGCTCGTGAATCAGAAATTGCCCAGCGTTACATCGAAGGTAAAGAGATTAAAAAGGTAATTGTGGTGCCTGGAAAGTTAGTGAATTTTGTAGTTAGCTAAGTACAGTTTTGCATAAAATCGTGGCAAATTGAGAGTTGAAATTTAAACGCAGATGCGCTTCTCTACGAGACGCTACGCGAACGCCTTACCATAGGGAATTCGCTACGAATTAATGAAATCTTGTACTTAGCAATTGATAAAATTGTAAATTTAGCCTGACAAAACATCAGAGGATTTACATCCGTGACACTCAAAGAGTTAGAACAACAACTTCTTGCCCTCAGTCCTGATGAAAAATTGCAGGCTATACAGTTATTTGCTCAAAGTCTTGGCAACAATTGGCAAGGAATTGAAAAAACTCCTAGAGTTTGTGGTGGAGAGGCTCGCATCGCTAAAACTCGTATTCCTGTTTGGGTACTTGTGGAAGCTCGCGGTCTTGGATATAGTGATGCTGACCTTTTGACGAGCTATCCAACTATTACAGCTACAGATTTAGCTAATGCTTGGGTATATGCAGAAGCTCATCCCGATGAAATCGAATTGGCAATTGAGCGTAATGAGGTAGCCTAATCAATGGCACGGTTTTACACAGATGAGCAGTTTCCATTTCCAGTTGTAGAATTATTACGCGCTTTGGGGCATGATATTTTGACAGTTCAAGAAGCAGAAAATGCAGACAAGGTATACCTGATGAGGAAGTGCTAGCATTTGCCATAAGTCAAGAACGCTCAATATTAACTATCAACAGAGTTAATTTTATCCATTTGCATCGTCGTGATTCTAACCACTTCGGTATTTTTGTTTGCACGAATAATCGTAATTGGCAACAATTTGCAGCACGGATAGATGAGGCTGTGGCAAAAGAAGAACCTTTGCAAGGAAAACTAATTCGTGTGGTACGTCCAGTAACTTAACAAGGTTTTGATGGTACGCACAAATGCTTGAGTTATCAAGTATATGTTGCAACAATTTTTATAACAGTAGGTTCCTTGTCTGGTATATGTGTATTTAAAAACATCTATCCGATTGTCCAGAGAGGTGGACTGTTTTATTTATACACAAAAAAGCGCTTGAGAATTTTGCTTACTCAAGCGCTTTTCCGTAAAAGCTTATACCAACTCACTCGTTTGATGCAACATTTGAAATCTGCAACACTCCCTACTGAGGGAGTATTACGGGGATAACTTGTGACAAACATGTGGTGAAATGGTATCACTCCTTGCACTAACTAAGAATATCTCTTTTGTAAGAATACCGGGGATCTGGTGAGTGACACTTTATGAACTGAACACTAGTTAAAAACGACTCACCGTGAATAGTAACTAAGGAGACTAAGCACGATTGTAGCAATTTTGTAAGTATAGTATAAAAACTTATAGTTTATTACTACCCGCCGCCGACATTGCTTACTACTAAGCGCAGTATCAAAAAGTGCAGCAATTAGTAGCATAGATATCTCAACTTCTGCGTCAAATTAGTCGCTATCAAATAACCTAGAAAAGGCTTGGATATTGGTATCAAAGCGATTTTGACTCAAATAAATCATAAACGAAGGTATTGTTTAGAGAATGGCAACCCAAGAACAAATGTTTGATCCAAATAGATTGAAAAGTTTGGGTTGGGTATCTTTTATCTCTTAGCAAACGGTAACATCCAAGTCTTCTGTATAGTGTAGGGAGTTACTTCTTTCATGGAAGCAAAACACAACTTTTTCAGCGATAATTACCGCGATATTCAAAACGATTTCGCGTTTTTCTATAAAAACAACTGAGGTGGATTATGGGTAGATTTTAAGAATTTATCGTACCTGTGCCTCATCTAGATAGATGTTTCATCTTTGGCTAAAATAGCCCTTCGCCTATGAGCAGACACCTTAACCTGGCGTCTAGGTGTGTGGTAAGATTGCCTGGAACAAAAGTTTTATCTGAGTTGGAGTCTGGTATAAATTGCAAAGGTCAAGCGGACCGATCGTTAACTCCCACGATACTTTTCCTATAAATTTGGAAAATATACAACAATGCTGGTGACAATCTGAGTGGAATTTGTAGATGAATATCTAGGATTTGCTATCAGACTTAACCGACTTCCCACAATTTTGACTTTTATTTGACTTTTAGGATAGAAACATGAACGATAAGCTGATGCTGATGATTCCAGGCCCTACACCGGTGCCAGAAGCTGCCTTACTGGCATTAGCCAAGCATCCGATTGGGCATCGTACTAGTGAATTTAGCAACATATTGGCAGAGGTGACAGAAAACCTCAAGTGGCTGCACCAAACTCAAAGTGATGTGCTGACGCTGAATGTCAGTGGTACGGGTGCTGTAGAAGCGGGAATAATTAATTTTCTCTCTCCAGGCGATCGCATTTTAGTTGGCTCTAATGGTAAATTTGGCGAACGCTGGGTAGAAGTCGGTCAAGCCTACGGTTTGAATGTAGAAGAAGTTAAGGTGGAATGGGGAAAACCCTTAGACCCCGCAGTATTTGCCGAAAAACTCCAAGCAGATACCCAAAAGCAAATCAAAGCTGTAATTATTACCCACAGTGAAACCTCGACGGGTGTGTTGAATGACTTAGAAACCATCAACCGCCACGTTAAAGAACACGGTGAAGCTTTAATTATCGTTGATGCCGTTACTAGCTTGGGTGCATTCAATCTACCTGTGGATGCTTGGGGTTTGGATATCGTCGCTTCTGGTTCCCAAAAAGGTTATATGATTCCGCCGGGATTGGGTTTTGTTTCTGTCAGTGCCAAAGCTTGGGAAGCTTACAAAACTGCGAAGCTACCGAAATATTATTTGGACTTAGGCAAATATCGCAAAGCTACAGCCAAAAATACAACTCCATTTACTCCGCCTGTGAACTTGATCGTAGCGTTACACACGACGTTACGAATCATGAAAGAGGAAGGCTTGGAATCAATATTTGCTCGACACGAACGGCTGAAAAATGCTACTCGCGCTGCCATAAAAGGGTTAAATTTACCTTTGCTTGCAGCAGATAATTCTGCTAGTCCGGCGATTACAGCTGTAGCACCACAAGGAATTGAACCCGATAAAATTCGGTCATTGATGAAAAAACGCTTTGATATTGCTTTAGCTGGTGGTCAAGATCATTTGAGCAATAAAATTTTCCGTATTGGTCACTTGGGTTTTGTGAGCGATCGCGATATCCTTAGCTGTATTGCATCCTTAGAAGTTACCCTCACAGAACTTGGCTACGAAGATTTCACCCCTGGTTCTGGCATAGCAGCAGCAGTTAAAGTGTTTAGTCAGTCCTGAGTAATAAATCAAAAGAGCGAGTTAAATTATCAACTCGCTCTTTTGATTTGTATATAGAGTAGAAACCTTTGCATAAGGTAGAGTTGATGTCACATACCTCAATCCTTTTAAATAACACCAAGTTGCCCTAGATAGTATTATTTGCTCTGAAGAAAGTCGTACTGTATCTTTGACACCAAACAAGACTAACTTTGGCAACTTAGTATCATCCAAAATTGGCATAAATAGTATTGTTTGAGATTCTGCTAATATGCATTTGGTAGAAACTTTTAAGTCAAAGTCTAAAAACTACAAGCCAAAATTGCTATAACCTACGCCGTCTCTAGCCAATCATAAATTTGTTCTAATTGCTCTAGAGTAACTAACCCATATTGCCAAAGAATCATTGCCAAAGGACCTGGGTCTTGCTCCCGATGCCGAAGTGCCACCGCTAGTGATGCTGTGGAAATTGCCAAATCTTCTTGCAAAAAATGAATCAGCCGAGAATATTTTGATGGTGACATTTGTATCTCACCTCCTTGTGCAGAATGTATTGTCATATATCAGTTCACCATTACTCGGTAGACAGTAGCTAGTATTTCATCTGTGACTGTGCCGTTTTCGGCCATACACCCCAGCACAGTTTTTGTTAATCCGCCTTCAACAGAGGCTTCTTATAGATGGTCTGAGAAATAAAAATTCTCATACAAATCATCTGCTAGCTTATTAAGCAGTATTTTTACTTAATTAAATTGGCTTCATCTTATTTACCTTTGTGTTTTATTTAATTACACAGGTAGTAATAAAGATTCCATAGCCTATACTCTCTTATTGGCGACTATTTACACTTACGCCCAAGGGAATATTTTTGAGACTAAACCTGAAAACTGCGATTTCCGGTTTGAGACAGTAGAATTTTACATTATTACCACAGTTTTTAAATAGTAGCGTTACAAGTGCTGTTTGACCACATACAGTGACATTTTTTACAAAAAAAACATATATTTCGACCGTATAGGCTCTCAACCGAGTAATTACCCAAGTTTTTATCTCCGCAAAGCACTAAAGTTTCAAAACTCAATTTTGAGAATATCGCCCACTTTCAACTTCAATTCGGCAGCTCTTCCAGAACGAAGTTCAATCACCTTATCGATTGGTGTATTGGGGCCATAGGTAGGACAAGGCTCACTTGTACAAGGAGGCGCAGCAGCCTGAATATATTTAACTACACCTTTATGTAGAAATACCATGTCCAGGGGTACAGGTACATTCTTCATCCAGAAACTGACTGGTTGTGCTGAAGGGAATCCAAACAGCATTCCCCGGTCATCTGGTAAAGCTGGGCGATACATCAATCCCATCGCTTGCTGTTTTGGCGTCTGCGCTACCTCTAATTGAATCGTTGTACCATTAGGCACAATAGCTTTAGCAGAAATTGGTAGTTTTTGACCTAAACTTTCTGGTGCTGGAGTTTTAGAATCAGAGGTGGGGCTGGGAGATTTAGCTGTCGTTGGCACAGAACAACCCATCAGAAAAATACTCAGCACTATCGAGAGCAAACTTAGCCGACGAGTCATATAGCTTTTCGATTTTGTTATTTAGACTTCAATTTTACAGTGTTGTAGGCAGAAAAACCCCTTGGCTGGAAGGCACTAGCACCCAAATTTACATTCCCAATCCGAAACTGGGAATGAGGCAAGGAGATAGGCAAACTCCCGCTATAGTATACTAGGATTCTCTTAAAACGTACCCTACGCCTCGCACTGTTTGAATCAGGCGCTTTTGACCTTCATCTTCGATTTTTAACCGCAAGTAACGGATGTACACTTCAATTACATTTGACTCACCCAGAAAGTCGTAACCCCAAACATTTTCTAGAATTTGTTCGCGGGTTAATACCTCACGGGGATGTTCCATTAAGAATTTTAATAGTTCAAATTCCTTCATTGTCAGGTCAATTGGTCGCCCGTTGTGTATGGCACGGCGAGTTGCTATGTCTAAAATTAAATCCCCAAAGCGTAATTGCTCTGTGGTATCTACATCAGGTTTCAAGTAGAGGCGAATCAATTTCAAAAAGTCTTCTGAGCGGTAAGGTTTGAGGATGTAATCATCCGCTCCAGCTTCTAGACAAGCTACACGATCGTCAACTGTATCCCTTGCCATTAAAATCAATACAGGCGATCGCATACCAGTGCTTCTCATATTTTTGCACAATGAGAGTCCTGATTCTCCTGCTAGCATCCGGTCTAAAACAATTAAAGCAGGTTGGCGATCGCGACAGTGTTGTAAACCACTCGTTGCGTCATGAGCCAAAATTGATTCGTAACCGGCCTCTTGCAAATCGCAAGAAAGCTGATTTGCAAGGCTCTCATCGGTTTCAATCACCAAAACACAAGGACTTTGAGCAACTGTCATAACAATTTGGGATATTGGATTTGGGATTGTAAAGATATTCCAGAGAAAATCTTTACATCAGTTATAAAGTGCAATTACGAGCTTTTAGTGATGTAGCAATTCTGAATTGACGCGCTGCTAAGGATGTTTTAGCACGTTCAGGTGTCAGCTATCGAATTCTCGGATGCAATCTTAATAACTAACTCCAAATTCCATATCCATACCAGTAATTCTGGAAGGAAATCAGCTTTCTTGGGCATGGGGCATAGTAGCAGAGGAGAAGTTACACTAAGTTTTTCCCCTCTGCCCCTCTGCTTCTTGTGCCCAATGCCCAATGCCCAATGCCCAATGCCCAATGCCCAATGCCCAATGCCCA